>SKNG01000138.1 GCA_007120685.1 Paracoccaceae bacterium
CGCCGAGCCAATCGCACCGGTTGCAGCCCCATCAGGCGCGGTCCTGCCGCCGCCGCCCGAGGCCGGCCCGGCGCGCCCCCATGCCCAGTCCGAGGACCGCCTGGCGCAACGCCTGCGCTACCTGCCTCGCGGCGCCCCCGATCGCCGCGCCGGGCAACTGGCGCTGATCGCCCGCCGGCTCGATACCCTGCTCGACCGCATGTCCGAAGCATCGGGAGCGGGGCGCTGGTAATCCCCACCGACAGACCCAGGCCCGGGCGCGATACCGCAACGGCGCGCCACCCGCTCCGCGCCACCCGGCGCGCGGCGCATTTCGTCCTTGCCTGCGCCGCCAGAAACGGTAGAAAGCGGCTCGTCGGGCTGTGGCGCAGTCTGGTTAGCGCGTCCGTCTGGGGGGCGGAAGGTCGTGAGTTCGAATCTCGCCAGCCCGACCATCATCAGCGGCCCGCGGCAGATTCCCTGCCGCGGGCCGTTGTTCCCTTCGCGCTCCGCCCGTCCATAGCCCCCCAATGACCGACCCCGCCCCGCATTCCAATCACGCGCCCTGCGGCGTGCTGCCGGCCCAGACGCTGCGCGCGATGCTGGGCGCTGGCCAGATCGTCGCGCCGCCGCTGGCCGAGGGTCAGATCCAGCCCGCCAGCCTTGATCTGCGGCTGGGCGATACCGCCTGGCGGGTGCGCGCCTCGTTCCTGGCCGGCAAGGGGCGCCGGGTGGCCGACCGGCTGGCCGAATTCGGCATGCACAGCATGGATCTGACCGCGGGCGCGGTGCTGGAAAAGGGCTGCGTCTATGTCGTCCCGCTGGCCGAGGCGCTGGCCCTGCCCGCCGATATCCACGCCGTCGCCAATGCCAAAAGCTCCACCGGCAGGCTGGACCTGCTGACCCGGCTGATCACCGACGAGGGCACCGAATTCGACCGCGTCGCACCGGGCTATCGCGGCCCGCTCTATGCCGAGATCTGCCCGCGCTCCTTCTCGGTGCTGGTGCGCCCGGGCATGCGGCTCAACCAGATCCGCTTCCGCCGCGGCAGCGCGGTGCTGGACGATGCCGACCTCGCCGCGCTGCATGCGCGCGAAAACCTGGTCTCCGGCGCCGCGCATATATCCGAGGGGCTGGGCTTCTCGGTCGACCTGCGCCCGGCCTCGGTCGATCTGGCCGGCTGGCGGGCGCGGCCCCATGCCGGGGTCATCGACCTCGACCGGATTGGCGCCTACGACCCGGCCGATTTCTGGGATCCGCTGCGCGCCGAGAACGGCTGCCTGATCCTGGATCCCGGCGCCTTCTACATCCTGGTCAGCCGCGAATCCGTCCATATCCCGCCCGATCACGCGGCCGAAATGGCGCCCTACCTGGCCATGGCGGGCGAATTCCGGGTGCATTACGCGGGTTTCTTCGACCCGGGCTTCGGCCATGACGCGGCCGGCGGGGCGGGCGCGCGCGGCGTGCTGGAGGTGCGCTGCCACGAGGCGCCCTTCGTGCTGGAACACGGCCAGATCGTCGGCCGCCTGGTCTACGAGCGCATGGCCGAACGCCCCGAAACCCTCTACGGCGCCGGCATCGCCTCGCATTACCAGGGCCAGGGGCTGAAGCTCTCCAAACACTTCCGCGCCCCGTAGATCCGCACGCCGCAGAACAGCCCCGAAATCGCCCCCTCTTTGCTCTTCAAATATCCCGGGGGGTGAGGGCCGCAGGCCCGAGGGGGGCAGCGCCCCCCTGCCGCCCTTAACTGTCCCGCGCCTTGCGCCCGAACAGCGCCAGCACCCGCGCCAGCAGATCGCCGCGCACCGCCGGCCGCTCCATCAGCAACTCATGCTCGGCGCCGGGATATTCCACCACCTCGGCTCCCGGCCAGGCGGCACCGCGGGCGCGGATCGCCTCGTTGCTGACGATCCGCTCGTTGCCGGCCCGGGCGATCAACGCCGGCACATCCGGCGAGGGCCGCCGCGCCAGCGCCGCCATCTCGGCCAGGGCCGAGCCTGCCCAGCGCAGGCTGGGCCCGCCCAGTGCCAGCGCCGGCTCGGCCACCAGCTGCGCCTGCATGCGGGCGAATTGTGCCCCGTCGCGGGTCAGTTCGTTCAGGTCAAAGGGGGTCGAGCGCAGGCCGAAGTCCGGCCCCGTGCCCGGCACATAGGCCAGATCGCGGCCCAGCGGGCGCGACAGCCGCGCCATCGCCGCGACGCCGGCGCGCAGCGCGGCGTTCTGCGGCAGGCCCAGCATCGGCGCGCACATGGCCACCGACGGCGGGCGCCAGCCATCGACCAGCGCCCGAAGCAGGATGCAACCGCCCATCGAATGCGCCAGGATCGGCATCGCGCGCGGGGTGACCCCCAGCGCCTGCGCCGCCTCCATCGCGGCGGCCATGTCCAGCTGATACTCGGCAAAATCGCGCACATGACCTAGCAGCGGGTCGGCGGCCTGCCGGTCCGAAAGGCCCTGCCCGCGCCAGTCCAGCACCAGCGCCCCCCAGCCGGCGCGCGCCAGTTCGGCCACGACCAGCCCGTATTTCTCTATCCATTCGGTGCGCCCGGGCAGGATCAGCACATGCCCCGCGCTGCCCGGCCAGTAGCCGAGCCGCAGCCGTACCCCGTCATCGCTGTGCAGCCAGAAGGCCCGCCCGCGCGGCGGCGCGCCACAGGCCATCAGTGGCGCGGGCTCAAGGGCCCCCGCCGGCGCCTGCACGACGCTCGGCAGGCTCACGGCATCCTTTGCACCAACCCGCCCCGGTGCCCCGTCAGGCGGGCGTTCCGCAACCGGAGGCTGGGCGGTCGCCATCGCCGCAGCCCTAGCCCAGCACCGAGGCCAGCTTCATCGCCATCGCCATGTTGCCGTCGATCGTCAGCTTGCCGGACATGAAGGCCATGGTCGGGTTCACATCGCCCTCAAGCATGCCCTGAAAGGTCTCTGCCGAGGCGGTCAGCGTGACGTCGGTGTCGTCATCGCCGATGCGCGCGCCCTCGGCGTCCATCACGATCGACCCCTCGTCCTCGATGACGAATTTCGCCGATCCGTCGAATCCCTCGTCGCCCATCTTCGCGTTCAGCGCCTCGACGCCCTTGGCCAGAATCTCGCTCATGCCTTTTCTTCCGTCCTTTCCATTCGTGCTTGTCGGTTGATGGCTGCGCATCGTGGCGGTATTGGGGGCGCTGCGGGGGCGTTGTTGCGGCGTTTTTCGGCAAAGCCGGCCCGGCCCCTTGCCTTTCTCCTCTTCGTGACACGCGGCCCTCTCGCCTTTGTGTCAAACCACGCTACAATACCAGTTATGAAACATCGGTTGCGCCTTCACAATCCTGTCGTGGCGGCAGCGCTTCTGGTCGGTGCCTTGTCGCTTGTCCCCACCCCGCTCGCCACACAGGCGCCGGCGTCAGGGCTGATTGCGGTCTCTGACGGCGGGGTCGATGTCGACGAGTTGCTGGCCGAACTCGCCCGCCCCGATCAAAGCCGCTGGCAGCGGATCGAACGGCAGATCATCCGCGAATGGTCGCGCTCGGGCTCGGCCACGGCCGATTACCTGTATCAGCGCGGCCAGATCGCCCTGCGCGCCGGCCGCCCGCGCGCCGCCATCGCGCATTTCAGCGCCGTGCTGGACCACGCCCCGGAATTCGCCGAAGCCTGGAACGCCCGTGCCACCGCCTATTACATGCAGAACCGGCTGGGTCAGTCGATGGCCGATATCGAACGGGCGCTGACGCTCAATCCGCAGCATTTCGGTGCGATGACGGGCATGGGCATGATCCTGGAACAGGTGGACCGTCTGGAAGAGGCACGTGCCGTCTACGCCGCCGCGCATGCCATCCACCCGCATCGCCCTCGCGTGCGCGAGGCGCTGGAGCGGCTGGACCTTGCCCTTGCGGGCCGGGCGCTTTAGGCGGAGCGGGGCGGGCAACCGGGTTGCCTTCGGGGTTCAGGCGGACAGGGCAGGCAGTCGATGAAGACGCGCGGGCGGGTCACGGCGGTGCTGGGCCCCACCAACACCGGCAAGACCCATTATGCCATCGAACGGATGCTGGCTCATCGCACCGGCGTCATCGGCCTTCCGCTGCGCCTCTTGGCGCGCGAGGTCTATGACCGCATCACGGCGGCGCGCGGCCCCTCGGTCGTGGCGCTGGTTACCGGCGAAGAGCGCATCGTTCCCGAGGGCGTGCAATACTGGGTCTGCACGACCGAGGCGATGCCGCTGGAGATCGGCGCCGATTTCGTGGCGGTGGACGAGATCCAGCTTTGCGCCGACCCCGAGCGCGGCCATGTCTTCACCGAGCGGCTGCTGCATGCGCGGGGGTTGCACGAAACGCTGTTCCTGGGCTCGGACACCATGCGCGGCGCCATCGCCGCGCTGGTCCCCGGCGCGCAGTTCATAAGGCGAGAGCGGCTGTCGCAACTGTCCTGGGCGGGGTCCAAGAAGATCGCCCGGATGCCCGCGCGCGCCGCTATCGTCGCCTTTTCGGTGGAAAACGTCTATGCGATTGCCGAACTGATCCGCCGCACCAAGGGCGGTTGCGCCATCGTCATGGGCGCACTGAGCCCCCGCACGCGCAATGCGCAGGTGGACCTCTATCAGAACGGTGATGTGGATTATCTGGTCGCCACCGATGCCATCGGCATGGGGCTGAACCTGGACATCCGCCATGTCGCTTTCGCGGGCACCGCCAAGTTCGACGGCCGCCGCATGCGCCCCCTCAACCCTGACGAGCTGGCCCAGATCGCCGGGCGCGCGGGCCGGCACACGGCGCAGGGCACCTTCGGCGTGACGGGCGAGGCCCGGCCCCTGGCCGAGGAGGTGATCGCCGCCATCGAAAACCACCAGTTCCTTCCGGTGCGCAAGCTGATGTGGCGCAATGCGCGGCTGGAATTCGGCAGCCTGGACCGGCTGATCCGCTCGCTGGAGATGCCGACGCAGGATGACTGGCTGACCCGGGTGCGCGAATCCGACGATCTGGCGGCGCTGAAAACCCTGAGCGCTATGCCGGAGGTCGCCGAGCGCCTGGATGGTCCGCGCGACCTGCGGCTTCTGTGGGATGTCTGCCGGATCCCGGATTTTCGCGGCATCTCGCCCGTCGAACATGCCGGGCTCCTGGCGCGGCTTTTCGGCTTCATCCATGACGGCGGGCGCATCCCGGCGGAGTGGCTGGCGCGCAACATCGCGCGGATCGACAAGGTGCAGGGCGATATCGACACCTTGTCGCGCCGGCTGGCCTTCATCCGCACCTGGACCTATGTCGCACAAAGACCCGGTTGGGTTGACGATGAAAACCATTGGCGCGATGAGACACGCGCGGTAGAAGACCGCTTGTCGGATGCGCTGCACGCGCGGCTGACGGCAGCATTTGTCGACCGGCGCACCAGCGTTCTGATGCGGCGGTTGAACCAGAAGGAGAGCCTTGTGGCCGAGGTGAACGACAAGGGCGAGGTGACGGTCGAGGGCGAGTTCATCGGCCGTCTGGAGGGCTTCCGCTTCCGGCAGGACAAGACCGCCAGCCAGGATGAGGCGCGCACCCTGCGCCAGGCCGCCGTGGCCGCGCTGGCGCCGGCCTTTCACCTGCGCGCCGACCGGTTCTACAACGCGCCAGATACCGAACTGGATTTCACCGAACAGGGCGGGCTGGTCTGGGGCACCGAGGCGGTGGGCAAGCTCATCGCCGGCGCCGACGCCCTGCGCCCGCAGGTTTCGCCTTTCGTGGACGAGGAAGCCGGGCCGGAGGTCGCCGAGAAGGTGCGCCGCCGGTTGCAGCATTTCATCGACCGCAAGCTCGCCGCGCAGTTCGAGCCTTTGATC
This sequence comes from Paracoccaceae bacterium, assembly GCA_007120685.1. Lineage (GTDB taxonomy): Bacteria > Pseudomonadota > Alphaproteobacteria > Rhodobacterales > Rhodobacteraceae > Pararhodobacter. Next base: position 5,771 of record SKNG01000138.1, read on the forward strand.
AACCTGCAGCGGGACGAGACGCTTTCGGGTCTCGCACGCGGTTTCGCCTTTCGGCTGGTCGAGGCGATGGGCGTGCTGCCGCGCGACAGCGTGGCCGAGGATGTCAAGGCGCTGGACCAGGAAGCGCGCGGCATGCTGCGCAAGCATGGCGTGCGCTTCGGGCAGTTCACCGTCTTCCTGCCGCTGCTGCTGAAGCCCGCGCCGACGCGGCTGCGGCTGGTGCTGTGGTCGCTGGCGCAGGGGCTGGAGGAGTTTCCCGAAAGCCCGCCGCCGGGTCTGGTGACGATCCCGGCGCAGGAGGGCGTTGACACGCATCATTACACGCTGATGGGCTACAAGCGTGCCGGGACGCGGGCCATTCGCATCGACATGCTGGAGCGGCTGGCCGACATGCTGCGCACCCGCGACAGCCGCGCCGGGTTCGAGGCCGCGGCCGAGATGCTGTCGATCACCGGCCTGACGCTGGAACAGTTCGCCGATCTGATGCAGGGGCTGGGCTATGCGGCTGAACGGGGCGAGCGGCCGAAGGTCAAGCCCGCGCCCGAGCCTGCTGAAAAGGCTGCTGGCGAAGCGCCCGGTGCAGCCGATGCCGCTGCGCCTGCCGATGCCGCATCCGGGGCGGAACCCACGCCCCCCGCCGGTCCGTCAAGTGACACGTCAGCAGTGGCCGATGCCACGGCCCCATCCGCAGAAGAGGAGGCCGCCACAACCGGGGCCTCTGTCGCCGCCGACACCGCCTCTGACGACACCGCCGTCAACGCCACTTCCGCAGGTGTGCCAGCCGCCGATGAACCCGAGGTGACGGCACAGGTGGCCGCGCCAGAGGCGGATAAGACCGGACCGGTTGAGGGCGAGGCGAGGCAGGCACAAGGTGAAACCGCGCCTGCCGCAGACGGTGCCACCGACGCTGCCACCGACGCTGCCACCGACGCTGCCACCGACGCTGCCACCGAATCAGATGCCGCTGCCGAGATCGAGGTCTTCTACACCTTCCGCTGGGCGCCGCGCGGCCGTGGCGGGCGCGAACGTGGCCCGCGCCGGGGCAATCGCCGCGATGCCAAACCCGCCGACGCGACGGCCCAGGACAGCCGCGCCGACCGTGGCGGCCCCCGATCCACGCAGGCCGAGCGAAGCGGTGGCAAGGGGCCGCGCGAGGGCGGCAAGCCGGGCAAACAGGGCAAGCCGGGCCGCAACGCCAAGCCCCCCCGGCGCGACGACAGCCCCCGCAGCTTTACCGCCGCGCCCGACCGCAAGCGCGACCGTATCGACCCCGACAACCCCTTCGCCGCCGCGCTGATGGGGCTGAAGGACAAAACCTGACGCCCATGCCCTTCGCCCGCACGCCCCGGCCCCCGTATTATGCCGTGATCTTCTCGTCACAGCGCAGCGCGGGCGACCGGGGCTATGCCGAAACCGCCGCCCGGATGGTTGAACTGGCGCATGGCATGCCGGGCTTTCTGGGCATGGAAACCGCGCGCGACGACGCGGGCTTCGGCATCACCACCGCCTTTTTCGACAGCGAAGAGGCGATAAAGCGCTGGCGCGACCACCCCGAACACGCAGCCGCCCGCAAGCGCGGGCGCGCGGAATGGTATCGGCATTTCGAACTGCGCATCGCCCGTGTCGAACGCGCCTACGGCGCCGACGGTGCCCATGGCTGAAGCGCCGGCCGATCCCATCCGGCTGGACAAATGGCTGTGGCATATCCGCGCCTTCAAGTCCCGCAGCCTGGCCGCGAAGGCCGTCACCACCGGCCGCTTCCGCGTCAACGGCCAGCCGGTCGCCAAGCCTGCCCACGCCCTGCGCCCCGGCGATGTGCTGACCTTCGCCCTGGGTAGCCGCGTGCGCGTGCTGCGCCTGATTGCACCCGGCACCCGCCGCGGCCCCGCGCCCGAGGCACAGGCGCTTTACGAGGACCTGTCGCCACCCCCGCCCGCGCCTGACCTCTCGCGCCCCCGGCCCAGCCCGGGCGGCCGGCCCACGGGACGCGCCCGGCGCGCTTTTGACGCATCTTCCGGCGGGACGGGTTGATCCCCCCTCGGCTTGGGGTTACCTCCCGCTGAGACAATTTGGACGAGCCCGCTCATGACCTACGTCGTCACCGACAACTGCATCGCCTGCAAATACACCGACTGCGTCGAGGTTTGCCCGGTGGACTGCTTCTATGAAGGCGAGAACATGCTCGTCATTCACCCCGACGAATGCATCGACTGCGGCGTGTGCGAGCCCGAATGCCCGGCCGATGCCATCCGCCCCGATACCGAGCCAGACATGGAACCCTGGGTCGAGTTCAACCGGAAATACTCCGAAGCCTGGCCCGTCATCACCCAGCGGCGCGACCCGATGCCCGGCGCCGAAGAGCGTGACGGTGAAACCGGCAAGATGGAGAAGTATTTCTCCGAAAACCCCGGCGAGGGCAGCTGAGCCAGACTGCGCAACAACCGCCACCCCTCATGCTGTGCCACCATCGTTGCGGCGCAGCAATTCTGCGTGACGCAGCGGATTGCGCGGATTCATTGCTTTGATTCGAGCGCATTTTGTGTTATCAACTACTTACTGTATGAACTGTCCGGCATCCGCAGTGCTGCTCGCCTGTGCGATGTTTTTTTTGGCGATGACGGGACCTGACGCGGAAAACCTGGTTTTCCCGTGGGTTGCTTGTCGCTGATTTCCGGCAAGAAGCGAGGAAGCGCCAGAATGAGCAAGGCCCGGAAGCCCGAGTTTCGTCCCAACGATTTCGTCGTCTACCCCGCGCATGGCGTGGGCAAGATCGTCTCCATCGAAGAACGCGAGATTGCGGGGATGAACCTCGAACTCTTCGTGATTTCGTTCGAGAAGGACAAGATGACCCTGCGCGTGCCCACCGACAAGGCCACGCAGGTTGGCATGCGCGGGCTGTCCTCGCCCGATATCGTGTCGCGGGCGCTGGCCACGCTGAAGGGCAAGGCGCGGGTCAAGCGGGCGATGTGGTCGCGCCGCGCGCAAGAGTATGAACAGAAGATCAACTCGGGCGATCTGCTGGCGATTGCGGAAGTGGTGCGCGACCTGCATCGCAGCGACGACCAGCGCGAGCAGAGCTATTCCGAGCGCCAGTTGTATGAGGCGGCGCTGGAGCGGCTGACGCGCGAGGTGGCGGCGGTCTCCGGCCTGGACGAGGCGCTGGCCCAGAAGCAGGTCGACGAGGTGCTGGTCGCCCGCGCGGCGTAACGCCCGCGCCCCCATCGGATCGAAAACCCCGGCACGAGCCGGGGTTTTCTTCGCGTCTGCCTTACTCGCGCCACGTTCACCGTGGACGCTGGCAGGATGAACGACACCCGCGCACAGGACATGCTGTCAATTGACGTTCCGCTCGCGGAGTTCGTCCAGGGCGGCGTGCCCCTCGGGTTCATTGTCCTGGCGTTCCTGCTGCTGCCGCTCCTGCTGCACCTGTTGCTCCGCAGGCGCGGCCGGCGTGTCATGACCGAATCCAGCCCCGGCCGGTTCGAGGCGCGCGCGGTGCTCAACACCAGCGAGCGCCGCCTGCAAGACGATATCGAACGCCTGCTGCCGCGCCTGTTTCCCCCACGCGCGCGGCTTCTGGCGCGGGTCAGCCTCGCCGGGTTCCTGCATTCGCCTGACCGGCATGATTTAGCGACGATCGGCGCCAGCCAGGTCGATTTCCTGATCGTCGATGCCGAATTCCGCCCGATCTGCGCCATCGAATACCAGGGCGATGACCTCTATGCCACCACGACGCCGGCGCGCAGCCAGACGCCGGCGCCTGACTGGCAGATGCGCCGCGCGCTGCGCCTTTCCGGGTTGCCGCTGGTGGCGGTGCCGGATCGCTACGATGACCGCCAGTTGCAGGACCTGCTGCGCGAGGTGAGCTGGATGCGCCCGGTCGTCGCGGCCTGAGCGGGCGCGCGCGGGCGGCAGCCTTGCCAGGCCCGCCCGGCCTGGATTATAGCCTGCCCATCACCAAAGCCGCTTTCCGCAAGAGGTCGCTCATGGCAGGCCATTCCAAATGGGCCAATATCCAGCATCGCAAGGGCCGGCAGGACGCCGCGCGCTCGAAGCTGTTTTCCAAGCTGTCGAAGGAAATCACCGTCGCCGCCAAGATGGGCGACCCCGACCCCGAAAAGAACCCCCGCCTTCGGCTTGCAGTGAAGGAAGCCAAGGCGAATTCGGTGCCGAAAGAGGTGATCGAACGGGCGATCAAGAAATCCCAGGGCGGCGACGCGGAAAGCTACGAGGAAATCCGCTACGAGGGCTACGGGCCCGGCGGCGTGGCGGTGATTGTCGAGGCGATGACGGACAACCGCAACCGCACCGCCTCGAACGTGCGGTCGCTGTTCACCAAATTCGGCGGCAATCTGGGCGAGACGGGCTCGGTGGGTTTCATGTTCGACCGCATGGGGCAGGTGGTCTATCCGGCATCGGTGGACGATGCGGACCGGGTGATGGAAGCGGCGATCGAGGCCGGTGCCTCGGATGTCGAAAGCGGCGAGGACGGCCATGTGATCTGGTGCGCGTTCACCGATCTGGCCGAGGTCTCGGCGGCGCTGGAGGACAGCCTGGGCGAGGCCGAGTCCACGAAGCTGGTGTGGAAACCGCAAACCACGACGGAGCTTGATCTGGAGGGCATGCAGAAGCTGATGAAGCTGCTCGATGCGCTGGAAGACGATGATGACGTGCAGAATGTAACGGCGAATTTCGAGGCCTCGGACGCCGTACTGGAACAACTCTCGGCCTGATGCACCGGGTCTTCACCGTCGCCACCCGCGGCCCGGGCCTTTACGAGATCACCGATGCGCTGCGTCACTGGCTTCGCACCGGGCGCGTGCAGGAAGGGGTATTGACGCTGTTCATCCGTCATACATCGGCAAGCCTGCTGATCCAGGAGAACGCCGACCCTTCGGTGCGCGATGACCTGCACAGCTTCCTTACCCGCCTCGCCCCGCGCGCCGATGATCCGTCGATGGGCTGGGTCACCCATCGCAGCGAAGGGCCGGACGACATGCCCGCCCATATCCGCGCCGCGCTGCTGCCGACCAGCCTGCAGATCCCTGTTATCGACTGGCAGATGATGCTCGGCCAATGGCAAGGGGTCTATATCGTCGAACACCGTGACAGGCCGCATAACCGGGAAGTGGCAGCGATCCTGCGCTGAGCGCCCGAATTCCGGCAGTTTGGGTGGAAAAGTGAAAAGCCAGACAAATCCTGCCCCGTTTCCTGCCCGCTGGTTCGCCCGCCCCGCGCCCGATGTCGCCCGCGGCCTGATCGGCGCCACCGTGACCCTTCGCGGCTGCGGCGGCATGGTGGTCGAGACCGAGGCCTACACGCCAGACGATCCCGCTTCGCACAGTTTCCCCGGCCCCACGGCGCGCAATGCGGCGATGTTCGGCCCGCCCGGCCGCGCCTATGTCTACCGCAGCTACGGCATCCATCTGTGCCTGAACGTCACCTGCGGCGAGGGCCATGCGGTGCTGATCCGCGCCATCGTCCCCGAACACGGCCTCGCCGCCATGACCACCCGCCGCGGCACCGATCACCCGCGCCTGCTCGCTTCCGGCCCGGGCCGACTGGGCCAGGCGCTGGGCGTCACCCTGGCCGACAATCACCGGCCCTTCGACGCGCCGGATTTCGCTTTTCGTGCCGGCCGCCCCGCACCCATTATCACCGGCCCCCGCATCGGCATCACCCGCGCCACCGACCGCCCGTGGCGCTTCGGCCTTGCAGGTTCGCCCTATCTGAGCCGCCCTTTCCCGCCGGGGCTCAGCCGATCCGGGTAATCTGGAAACCCATTACGTGGAAGGCCAGCAGCCAGGCCGCGATGAACAGGAGTCCGGTAAATAGGATATCCTCGATCCAGTCCACCGCTTCGGGCCGTCGATCGCGCATGATTACCGGATTGTAGTAGAAAGTCGAAACAAGGATGAACCCTACCGACAGCAGCAGCCCCAGCCAGGCTGCGCCCGGCAAACCGACAAACAGCGCCCAGATCACCCCGCCTGCAATGACGTAGATGATCAAGCCCTTGGCCCATTCGGTTGGGGTATCGTGTACCGATACCCCTCGCCGGGCTAGCATGCGCCACGTTTCGTAAAGAACGGAGAGCCCGAAGGCCACGGACAATACCCAGGCCGCGTAGATGTCCAGCATGGCTCTTGCCCTCCCCGGGGCCGCTCAGGCCTTGCCGCGATAGATCGCCACCAGCTTTGCCAGCATCGCCAGCGCATCCGCCCGCGGCCGCTGAAAGCTGTTGCGCCCGATGATCGAGCCATTGCCACCGCCATCCCGGATCGCGCGCGCATCGTCATAAACCGAATCCGCGCCCTTCTTCGCGCCGCCGGAAAACACCACGATCCGCCGGCCGTTGAAACTGGCCTGCATGCAATGGCGCACCCGCGCCGCCTGGGTGGCGATGTCGATCGCCTCGGCCTCGTAGACCTTTTTCGCCTCGGGCAGCATCAGATGGTCGGTCGACAGCTTGATCTTGATGACATGCGCCCCCAGCAGGGCAGCGATCTGCGCGGCATAGGCGGCCACGTCGATACCGGTCTCGCCCTCCTTGGTCACCGCCTCGCCGCGCGGATAGGACCAGATCACCGTCGCCACGCCCTTCGCCGCGGCCTCCTCGCGCATGGCCGAGATCTCTTCATACATCTCCAGCGCGCAGTCCGAGCCCGGATAGATGGTGAAGCCGATCGCCGAACAGCCCAGCCGCAGCGCGTCATCCACCGAACCCGTGATCGCCTGGTTCTTGCCCGCCGTGCCCGACATCAGCGAATTGGCCGAATTGACCTTCAGGATGGTGGGGATCTGCCCGGCATAGGTATCCGCCCCGGCCTCGATCATCCCCAATGGCGCGGCATAGGCGTTCAGGCCCGCGTCGATGGCCAGCTGGTAATGGTAATGCGGGTCATAGGCTTCCGGGTTGGCGGCGAAGCTGCGCGCGGGTCCATGCTCGAACCCCTGATCGACCGGCAGGATGATCATCTTGCCACTGCCGCCCAGCTTGCCCTGCATCAGCATGCGGCACAGATTGGCCTTCACGCCGGGTGTCTCGCCCTCGTAGTTGGCGAGGATCTTCTGAATGGTTCGCGTCGCGCGCATGGGTTTCCCTCCGGCTATGGCTGTTTGCCCATCGCATACGCCCTCAGCGGGCGTGAAACAATGCTGGCCGACCCGGTGATAGCGCTGCCATCGGCACGAGCGCGGGAAAAGGCCCTTCGAAGGGCCTTTGCCGCCCGCTTCAAGGGCAGGCGGTCGTTCCTGCGCGCGGTTCGGAGAGGGGCAGGAAAGGCGCGTCGACGCGCCTTTGCCCGCGCCGATCAGCCGTAGAACTGTCGGATGCCGTTTTCGGTCACCACGGCATCCAGCCGCTGGTCGAATCCGTCGACAGGCAGGGCGGGCCTCTCCTGCGCCGCATAGGCGAAGCCCAGCGCCGTCACCGGACCGGCCTTGCGCAGCGTGGCCAGCGTGCGGTCATAGAACCCGCCGCCATAGCCCAGCCGGAAGCCGCGCGCATCGAACCCCACCAACGGCACTATCAGCACGCGCGGGGTGATCGGCACGGGCTCGGCCGGCACCCGGGCGCCGAACGGGCCTTCCACCATCGGGCAGCCGGGTCTCCAGCGGTGAAAGACCAGCGCCTGGCCGGGGCCGGTGATCACCGGCACGCCCACCGGCCCGTCATGCGCGGCCATCACCGGCAGCGGGTCGATCTCGGTGCGGATTGGCATGTAGCCGGCCAGCGGCGCGCCCTTGAAGCCAACCAGCGCCGCGCGCAGATGCGCCTGCGCCGCCGCATCAAGCCCCGTGCCATGCGCCGCCTTGCGCGCGGTCAGCGCCAGGCGCCGGGCGTCAGATTTCTGTGTGTTGCTGTCCTGTGACATGGCCCTCGCTCCCTTGCTGCCGGCGCGCCCCGGCCGGTGGGTGCTTGTTAAGCGCTGGCAGCCCGGTGATAAAGGCGGCGCTGCCGGGCGGGCGGAAAGGATGGTGCGGATGCAGGATGAACCGTCAAGGCTGCTGGTCGGGCAGGTGCTGAGCTTTGCCGGCGATCCCTTCGCCGAGGGGCCGGTGGCGGCGCGCCATCTCACACAAGGGGCTGTGCTGGTGCAGGACGGCCGGATTGCCGCGCTGGGCGATGCGGCGGCGCTGAAGGCCGCCCATCCGGGGGCCGAGGTGCATGATTACGGCGACGCGCTGATCTCGGCCGGTTTCGTGGATGCGCATATCCATTACCCGCAGACCGGGATCATCGCCAGTTGGGGCAAGCGGCTGATCGACTGGCTGAATACCTATACCTTCCCCGAGGAGGCGCGCTTTGGCGACGCAGCCCATGCGTGCGCCGTGGCCGAGACCTGCCTGGACCTGATGCTCGCGCATGGCACGACCACGGTTTGCAGCTATGCCACCATTCACCCCGAAAGCGTTGATGCCTTCTTCGCCGCCGCGCTGGCGCGGGGGATGCGGGCCTTCGCGGGCAAGACCTGCATGGACCGCAACGCACCCGATGACCTGCGCGACACCGCGCAGGCCGCCTATGACGACTCGAAGGCGCTGATTGCCCGTTGGCAGGGGGTGGGGCGGCTGGAATACGTGATCACCCCGCGTTTCGCGCCGACCTCGACGCCGGCGCAACTGTCGGCGCTGGGCGCGTTATGGGCCGAGCACCCCGATCTGCTGATGCAGACCCATCTGAGCGAACAGGTCGAGGAGATCGCCTGGGTCCAGAGCCTGTTCCCGCAGGCGCGGGATTATCTGGATGTGTATGAGGCGCATGGGCTGCTGGGGCCGGGGGCGGTATTCGGCCATGGCATCCATCTGAGCGCGCGCGAACGGGCGCGGCTGCGCGAGGTCGGCGCGGCGCTGGTGCATTGTCCGACCTCGAACGCCTTTATCGGCTCGGGGCTCTTTGATCTGGCCGGGCTGAAGGGCGAGGGGCAGCGCGTGGGACTGGCGACCGATATCGGCGGGGGTTCGTCGTTTTCGATGCTGAGGACGATGGCGGCGGCCTATGAGGTGGCGCAGTTGCGGGGGGTGGCGGTGCATCCGGCGCAGTTGTGGTGGCTGGCGACGGCGGGCTCGGCCTCGGCGTTGGGGCTGGGGGGTCAGGTGGGCAATCTGGCAGAGGGGATGGAGGCCGATCTGGTGGTGATCGATCTGGCTTCGACCCCGGCGATTGGCCAGCGGGCGGCGCGGGCGGGGGACTTGTGGGAGGCGCTGTTTCCGACGATCATGATGGGCGACGAGCGCGCGGTGGTGGAGACCTGGGTGGCGGGGCGGCCGATCCACCGGCGGGCAGGGTGAGCGGGGGGCAGCGCCCCAGCGCGGTGCAGGCGCTGGGTCATCGCCGCCGCCAGCGCGCCCTCTATCGGCTCATGCGCTCTCTCATTGAATGCTTCAGCCGGAAACGGCAACACGCCGGTGCAAGGGGCGGCGCGATTCCGCGTGGTATCGTTCCTGCGCCGATCACGCTGCCTTGCTTGCGCGCGTTTGCTTTCGCGGCTGGCCCGAGCCGGTTTCAGTCTTCGGCCAGATAGTCGTGGATCACCTCGCCCGGCCCATGCGAGAAATCCAGCCGTGCGAAGCTGCCACCAGTCAGCGCGAGCGGGCGCAGCAGGTGCAGCGGGTCGGCGGTAGACATGGCATCGAAGCTCAGCGAGGGGCGGCCGGTGAAGATCATGGCCGAGCCATCGGCGGCGCGATGCGGCGTGGCGTGGCCTTCCAGCCGGACCAGCTGCGCCAGCGCGGGGCGTTCGTTGGCGGCATC
>SKNG01000449.1 GCA_007120685.1 Paracoccaceae bacterium
GGATGGGGTGGCCCCCGGGGCCGGCGTGGCGGGGCGGATCAGCCTTCGAGGCGCGCCAGGTCGGCGACCTGCAGGCAGGTGGCGCGGATGCGGTGCAGGAGGTTCAGCCGGTTGCGGCGCAGGATGGCGCTGTCGGTGTTGATCTGCACAGCCTCGAAGAAGGCGTCGATGGGGGCACGCAGCGCGGCCATGGCGGCCATGGCGGTGGGGAAATCCTCGGCCTGCATGGCCGGCGCGATGGTCGCTTCGGCCTTATCGAGCGCGGTGAAAAGGGTGGTTTCTTCGGGTGTTTCGGCGAGTTTGGGGTCGGGGCCGAAGGAGTATTCGACGCCGTCCTTTGCCTCGGCCTGGGTGAGGATGTTGTTGGCGCGGCGGAAGCCCTGGATGAGGTTTTCGCCGTCGTCGGTTTTCAGGAAGGCGGAGAGGGCCTCGGCGCGGGTGACGAGGAGGGTGAGGTCGTCATTGCCGGGCATGGCGAGGCAGGCGTCGATGACATCGTGGCGGATGCCCTGGTCGCGGAGATGGACCTTGAGGCGGTCGTGGAGGAAGGAGAGGAGGTCAGAAATGATCTCTGCATTCTTGCCCTTTTCACGAAGAGCACTCATCACAGACGTGATATGCTCAACTTTCTCTTTTCTCGCCCTTCTGTCGTCGTCGGGATCGCTGAGGCCGTGTCCAGCGTGCCTCAATGCTGCTCCTGCGCTCTCGAGCATCGCCTTGTAGAGTGCACTTCGCAGCCGCATCGGTTGGGCGAGTTGGTTTGAATTTTCGAGGCGGATCACTCCGAGTGCCGCCCGCCGCAGGGCGTAGGGGTCTTTGCTGCCGGTGGGTTTCTCGTCGATGGCCCAGAATCCGGTCAGCGTGTCGATCTTGTCGGCCAGCGCCACCGTGACCGAGACCGGGTTGGTGGGCACGCTGTCGCCCGGGCCGAGGGGCTGGTAGTGTTCGCGGCAGGCTAGCGCCACGGCCTCGGGCAGGGGATTTCCGTCGGGCTGGGGGGCGCGGGCGTAGTAGAGGCCCATGGTGCCCTGAAGCTCCGGGAACTCGCCGACCATGTCCGAGCGCAGGTCGGCCTTCGCCACACGGGCGGCCAGGGCGGCCTGATCGGCGTCGGCACCGACTAGGGGGGCGATCTCTCGGGCCAGGGCCTCGATGCGACTTATGCGATCTTTCTGGCTGCCAAGCTTGTTATGGAAGGTGACGTTGGCCAAGCCCTCGGCCATGCCCTCCAGCCCGATCTGTCTGACATTGCGAAGATCGTTTTCCCAGAAGAACTTGGCGTCCGAAAGGCGCGCCGCCAGCACCTTGCGGTTGCCGGCCAGGATGGTGGCGCCGGCATCCGCGGTCTCTCGGTTGGCGACTGTCACAAATCGAACAATCTGGCCAGTCTTCGGGTCGCGCAGGGAGAAGAACTTCTGATGCTCGCGCATCGAGGTCTGCAGCACCTCGGGCGGCAGGTCCAGGAACTGCGCCCCGATCTCGCCCACCAGCACCACGGGCCATTCGACCAGCCCCGCCACCTCGGCCAGCAGGGCACCGTCCTCGACAGGCTCCAGCCCCAGGGCAAAGGCGCGCTGGGCGATCTCATGCGCGATCAGGTCCATGCGGTCCTGCGCGTCCAGCACCACGAAGGCGCGCTTCAGCTTTGCCGCGTAATCCTCGAAACCCATTACCGAAAACCGGCCCGGGGCCATGAAGCGGTGGCCCTCGGTCACGTCGCCGGCGGTGATCCCGTCCACCGTCAGCGGCACCACCTGCGCGCCGGCCTCGTCGCTGAGCAAACACAGGATCGAATGCAGCGGCCGCACCCAGCGCAGCGAGCCCGACCCCCAGCGCATCGATTTCGGCCAGGGGAAGGCGCGGATCACGCCCTCCAGCACCTCGGCCAGGATGGTGGCGGCGGGGCGGCCGGGCTGTTCGATCACCGCCAGATAGAAGGCGCCCTTCCTGTCCTCGCGCGTTTGCAACTGATCCGGCGTCAGCCCGGTCGAGCGCAGGAACCCCGCCAGCGCCTTTTCCGGCGCATCGACCTTCGGCCCCTTGCGTTCCTCGCGCCGCGTGGGGCTTTCCGCCGCCAGCCCCTCGATCGCCAGTGTCAGCCGGCGCGGCGTGGCATAGGCGCGGGCATGGGCATAGGTCAGCCCCGCCGCCAGCAACCCCTTGGTGACCAGCCGTTTCAGGTCATCGGATGCGCGGGCCTGCATGCGGGCGGGGATTTCCTCGGAAAAGAGTTCGATCAGGGCGTCGGGCATGGGAAACCTTGCGGGAAAGTCAGGGGGCGGGCGGGCAATCGGCGGGCAGGGGGCGGCCATCGAAATGAGCCTGGCCGCAGGCGTTCATCTGTGCCCAGAGATAGCCGCGGCCATCGGGGTAGAGCGCCAGCACGCGGTCAAAGCCCCACACGAAATTGCCTTCGACAAGATGCGCCGTGGCGCGGCCGGCGTCCAGGTTGGCGGTCAGCGCGCCGGCGTCGAAGCAGGAGAACCAGCCCGGCGCATGCAGCGGGGTGGGCGCGGGGTAGGGGGGCAGGTCCGGCACCGGGGGCGGCACGGTGAAACAGGCGCGCAGGCGCAGGGGCGAGCTGTCGGAGTCGATGCCGTCGAAATCGGCGATGGAAAGCCGGGTGGTGGTGCCGTCCGGCAGGGCCAGGGTCAGGTTGCTGCGGGGTTCCAGCCGGTCATAGAGGGCGTGGACCTGAAAGTAGTACATCGCCCCGCCGGCAAGAGCGGCGGCGAGCAGCAGGAAGAGGGCGATCAGCTTGCCGGTCACGCGGCCGCCCCGCCGGCCTCGGTCGTCACGAAGGCATCGGCGCATTGCCTGGCCAGCGCCCGCACCCGGCCGATATAGGCCTGCCGCTCGGTGACCGAGATCACGCCGCGGGCATCGAGCAGGTTGAAAAGATGCGAGGCCTTGATGCACTGGTCATAGGCGGGATGCGCCATGGTGATGCGCCGGCCCGCGCCATCCTCGGCTGCCGCCGAGAGGATACGCTCGCATTCGGCTTCGGCGTCCTTGAAGTGCTGGAACAGCATCTCGGTATCGGCCTGGTCGAAGTTCCAGCGGGAGTATTCCTGCTCGGTCTGGCGGAAGACATCGCCATAGGTCAGGGGGATGGGCGCATCCGGGTCGTTGAAGGGCATGTCCATCACGTGATCCACGCCCAGCACATACATCGCCAGCCGTTCCAGCCCATAAGTCAACTCGCCCGAGACGGGCCGGCAGTCATGCCCCCCGACCTGCTGGAAATAGGTGAACTGGCTGACCTCCATCCCGTCGCACCAGACCTCCCATCCCAGGCCCCAGGCGCCCAGGGTGGGGGATTCCCAGTCGTCTTCCACAAAGCGGATGTCATGTAGGGCATCGTCGATGCCGATGGCGCGAAGCGAGCCCAGATACAGCGCCTGCAGGTCCGGCGGCGAGGGTTTGATCAGCACCTGATACTGGTAGTAGTGCTGCAGCCGGTTGGGGTTCTCGCCATAACGCCCGTCGGTGGGCCGTCGCGAGGGCTGGACATAGGCCGCGGCCCAGGGGCGGCTGCCCAGCGCGCGCAGGGTAGTGGCCGGGTGGAAGGTGCCGGCGCCGACCTCCATGTCATAGGGCTGCAGGATCGCGCAGCCCCGCGCGGCCCAGTAGCTTTGCAGGCGGAGGATGAGTTCCTGGAAACTGCGCGGGCGCTGGGTCGGGGTGGTCTGGGTCATTGGCGTTCTCTGGCGGTTATTCCCGGCCCGCCGTGGGCGGTACGGCCGGAGGGGCGCGTGTGCCCTCGCGCCTCTTAGGCAAGCGCCGGGGTCTGGTCAATGTCGTCGGCGGCTCTCGCTCGGCGACACAGGGCCTTGCCTTGGCGAAGCCAAGCCACTAACCGTTTTGTTATCTGTAAGAAAATCCGTTGCTGCTAGGGTCTTTGCTGCGACAGGATACAAGCAACAGTAAATGGGACAGTCGTGACAGATCGTATCTTCAAGGCCGCGCTGGCCGCTCTCGCCCTTGCCTTGCTCCTGCCTTCGGCAGCAACAGCACAGCAACGCTACTGGGTGCAGATGGAAGCGCATGCCACCATCCGAACGGCGCTGGAGTTCGCGCGCCGCTACGAACAATCGGTTGGCAATGTCGCCGGGTTCCGCCTTCTTGGCGGCTGGTATGCGCTGGCCGCCGGCCCTTTTGACACGCCTGCAGAGGCCGAAGCCCTGCGCCGTGACCTGACGGCGCGCGGGGTGATCCGCTCGGATGCCTATGTCACCGACAGCAGTATTTATGGCGAGCGGTTCTGGCCCGAGGACGGCGCGCCGCCCGCCCCGCCCCCCGCCGCCGCGCAGGCGCCCGAACCTGAGCCCGCGCCCGATACTACGGCAGCCGCGCCCGCGCCCCCCGCGCTGGAAGAAGCCGCCCCGGAAGAGCCCGCCGCCCCGGCGGTTGCCGAGATCCCCGAGGAAACCCTGCCCGAGGCGCGGCGCAACGAGGCCGCGCTGACCCGCGACGAGCGCGCCGAGATTCAGATCGCGCTGGCCTGGTTCGGCCATTACGCGATGGCAATCGACGCCGCCTTCGGCCCCGGCACGCGCCGCGCCATGCAGGCCTGGCAGCAGGCCGAGGGGCTGGAGCCGACCGGCGTGCTGACCACCCGCCAGCGCGCGCAACTGCTACAGGATTACTACGACGCGCTGGCCCGCTACGGGTTTGCCGAACTCAGCGACGATACCATTGGCATCCAGATCACCCTGCCGATGGCGATGCTGGAATTCAGCCGCTATGAGAGCCCGTTTGCGCATTTCGACGAGGCCAATGACAGCGGCATGCGGGTCCTTCTGATCAGCCAGGAGGGCACGCAGGCCACGCTCTTCGGGCTTTACGAGATCATGCAGACGCTGGAGGTGATCCCGCTGGAGGGCCGGCGCGAGCGGCGCGGCAACGGCTTCCTGCTGACCGGCCAGTCGGAGACGGCGCGCGCGCATGCCGTGGCGCAGTATCGCGGCGGCGAGATCAAGGGCTGGGTGCTTCTGTGGGAGCCGCGCGCCGACGAGGATGCGGCGCTGGTGCTGTCGACGATGGAAGACTCCTTCCGCCCGCTACCCGGGGTGCTGCCCAGCGCCACGGGGGCCGGCATTTCGGCCGTGTCGCGGCGCGAGTTGCTGGCCGGGCTGGAGGTGCGCCGCCCGGTGCGCTCGCGCTCTGGCTTCTTCGTCGATGCCGTGGGCACCGTCGTCACCACCGCCGAAGCGGTGGACGGCTGCGGCCGCGTCACCATCGACGAGGCCTATGAGGCGGAAGTCCGGCTGCTGGACGACGACGCCGGCATCGCGGTGCTTTCGCCACAGACGCCGCTGGTGCCGCTGGCCTTTGCCCAGTTTGCCGGTGCGGATCCGGGGCTGGATGCGGCGGTGCGAGTCTCGGGCTTTTCCTATCAGGACACGCTGACCCGGCCCATCATCACCTTCGGTCAACTGGCCGACACGCAGGGGCTGAACGGCGAGGCCAGCCTGCGCCGGCTGGCGATCGAGGTGCAGCCGGGCGACAGTGGCGGCCCGGTCTTCGACAACAGGGGCGCGGTGATGGGCATGCTCTTGCCGCGCATGGACCAACCCGGTCGCCTGATGCCGGAGGACGTGCATTTCGCGCTCTCGGCCGAGGCGGTGATGCAGGCGCTGGAAAGTGCCCAGCGCCGCGGCGCACTGAGCCGAGAGAACGCCACCATGCCGGCCGAAACCCTGACCCGCGTCTCGGCCGATCTGACGGTGCTGGTTTCCTGCTGGAACTGAGCGCGCCGATACGGTCCCCCGCGCGCCGCCCCTTTCCGGCGCTGCGCGGGGCGGTTATATGCGCGCCATGTCCGATGCCGACCGCCTGAACCCGCCCAGTCTGCGCCCTGATCTGGCACCACAGCCCCGGCTGCCCGATGCCGCGCACCCCGTCCCGCGCCGCTCCGGCCAGCCCAGCATTGGCATGGTCTCGCTGGGCTGTCCCAAGGCGCTGGTCGACAGCGAGCGCATCCTCACCCGCCTGCGCGCCGAGGGCTATGCGATCAGCCCCGATTACGCCGGCGCCGATGCGGTGATCGTCAACACCTGCGGCTTTCTGGATTCGGCCAAGGCCGAAAGCCTGGAAGCCATCGGCGAGGCACTCACTGAGAACGGCCGCGTCATCGTCACCGGCTGCCTCGGCGCCGAGCCGGACTACATCACTGGCGCGCACCCCAGGGTGCTGGCCGTCACCGGCCCGCACCAATACGAGGCGGTGCTCGACGCCGTCCACGCCGCCGTCCCGCCCGCGCCGGACCCGTTCGTCGACCTGATCCCGGAACAGGGCATCAAGCTGACACCGCGCCATTACAGCTATCTGAAGATATCCGAAGGCTGCAACCACGCCTGCCGCTTCTGCATCATCCCGGCCATGCGCGGGCGTCTGCAAAGCCGCCCCGCCCATGCGGTGATCCGCGAGGCCGAGAAACTGGTCGCCGCCGGGGTGCGCGAACTCCTCGTGATCAGCCAGGATACCTCGGCCTACGGGCTGGATCTGAAACACGCCACCGAACGCGGCCACCGCGCCCATATCACCGACCTCGCGCGCGATCTCGGCTCCCTCGGCGCCTGGGTCCGGCTGCATTATGTCTATCCGTATCCCCATGTGCGCGAGCTGATCCCGCTGATGGCCGACGGGCTGGTGCTGCCCTATCTGGATATCCCCTTCCAGCACGCCCACCCCGAGACGCTCAAACGCATGGCCCGCCCGGCGGCGTCCGAGCGCACGCTGGAGCGTATCGCCGAGTGGCGGGCAATCTGCCCAAACATCACCCTGCGCTCCACCTTCATCGTCGGCTACCCGGGCGAGACCGAGGGGGAATTCCAGACCCTGCTGGACTGGCTCGACGCGGCGCAACTGGACCGCGTGGGCTGCTTCCAATACGAAAACGTGGCCGGCGCGCGCTCGAACGCCCTGCCGGACCATGTGCCGGCAGAGGTGAAGCAGGACCGCTGGAACCGCTTCATGGAAAAGGCGCAGGCGATCTCGGCCGCTAAACTCGCGGCCAGGGTCGGCCGCCGCCTGCCCGTGATCGTCGATAGCGTTGATGCCGAGGGCGCCACCTGCCGCACCATGGCCGACGCGCCGGAAATCGACGGCAATCTCTTCATCGACGCGGGCTTCGAAAACCTCACCCCCGGCGATCTCGTCACCGTCGAGGTCGAGGAAGCCAGCGACTATGACCTCTGGGGCCGCCCGGTCTGAACATCCGTGCCCAAAACGCCCCGCCCCTCTTTGCTCTTCAAATATCCCGGGGGGTGAGCCGCGCAGCGGCGAGGGGGGCAGCGCCCCCCTGCCTTGCCTCGCCTCCCTATACCTCGGCCAGCGCCAAGGCCTCGGCGATCGCTTCCCTGTCGCCGACATGGTTCATCAGGATCAGGATCAACCGCGCGTTGAAGGCGTCGCTTTCCTCCTTGGTTTTGCCCTCATGGGCATGGATCAGCATGTCATAAACATCATCGGGTGCTGCCAGATTGCGGGTGGTATTCAGCATGCCCATCGCTCAGCCCTCCTTGCCGATCGCCCGGCCCAGCGCCGCCGCCGCCGCCTCGTCCCAGCCGGCCCAGCGCGCGGCGACATGCTGGTCTGGCCGGATCAGATAGACCGCCCCTTTCGCCGCCCCCAGATAGCGCTCGCGCAGCATCTCGTTGCCCGCCGCCGAAAGCCGGATTACGCCGCACTCCAGCCCATGCGCCGCGAAACGCTCAGGCACCTCCGCATCGATCGCCAGGATCTGGAACCGCGCGCCGCGCGCATCGCCCAGCCGTTCCAGCAGATAGCTGCCGTCAAGCGGCACATCCGGACAGGGGCTGCCGGGGCGGGTGCGATCCGGTCCGCCCTTCAGCGCGTCCGGCGTGTTCAGCGGCGAGCCGTCATAGGTGCAGGGCACCGACAACCGGCCCGAGTTCACCAGCGGGCGGGCGAAATCATGCTTCGCGGCCAGCGCCAGTACCGCATCGCGGAAGATCTTGCTGACCTCGGATTTAGGGGTGATGAAATCGGTCGCGCGGGTGGAATTGCGGATATTCTCGTCCGCGCCATGGATCCGCTCGGCGTCATAGCTTTTCAGCAGCGGTTCGGCCGGCGCGGTTCCGTCCAGGATCAGTTTCAGCTTCCAGGCCAGGTTGTCGGTATCCTGCACCCCGCTGTTGGCCCCGCGCGCCCCGAAGGGCGAGACTTGATGCGCGGCGTCACCCGCAAAGATCACCCGGCCGCGGTGAAACTCGGTCATCCGCTTGCACTGGAAGGTGTAGATCGAGGACCAGACCAGATCGAATTCGACATCCTCGCCGATCATCTGCGCCACCCGGCGGCGGACGTTTTCCTCCTTCAGTTCCTCGGCCCTGTCCGCGCCCCAGCCGATCTGGAAATCGATCCGCCAGACGTCATCGGGCTGCTTGTGCAGAAGCTGCGAATCGCCGGAACCAGAGGGCGGATCGAACCAGAACCAGCGCTCGGTCGGAAAATCGGCCTTCATGCGCACATCGGCGATCAGGAAACTGTCCTTGAACACCTCGCCGGTGAAATCCATGCCCAGCATGGCGCGCACGGCGGAATTGGCCCCGTCGCAGGCGACCAGATACTCGGCCTCCACCTGATAGGGGCCATCGGGCGTCATCACCGTGACCAGCACGTGATCGCCCTTGTCCTCTACCGCATCGACCCGGTTCTTGCCGCGCACCTGGAGCGGCACGCCCCCGGCCTGCAATTCATGCACCCGGTTCAGGATATCCATCTCGAAATAGGGCTGCTGCAGATTGATGAAGGCGGGGAACTTGTGGCCTTCCTCGGGCAGCAGGTTGAATTCGTAGATCTGGTCGTCCTTGTGGAACACCTTGCCGATGTTCCAGACCACGCCCTTGTCCACCATCGGCGCCGCGCAGCCCAGCCGGTCGAGTATCTCCAGAGGCCGCTTGGCATAACAGACGGCGCGCGATCCCATGCCGATGCCCTCATGGTCATCGAGCACCAGCACACCCACCCCCTTCAGCCCCAGATCCAGCGCCAGCGCCATGCCGATCGGCCCGCCACCGACAATGACCACTGGGTGGCGCACCGGGGCGGGCAGGTCCTGATCCGGGGACTTTTCGTAAGGGTAGGTCTTGTAGGCGAGTGTGTAACGGTCCTGGAAGCTCATGGCTCCTCCTCCTCAGCCTTGCAGATCGGCCCACATCTGGCGGTCACGCTCGGCCGTCCAGACGCGGGGGGTGTCGATGCCGCGCGCCTCGTCATAGGCACGGGCGACGTTGAAGGGCAGGCAATGCTCGTAGATCGCGTAATCGGCGAACTTGGGGTCGCAGGCGGCGCGCACGGCGTCCCAGGCTTCCTTCAGCGTGCCGCCACGGGCGACCACGCGCTTGACCGGCGCATAGGTCGAATCGACGAAATCCCAGGTGTTGGCGATGGCCTTTTCCACCATCTCTTCGCCGACCAGCGCGTCGCCCCGGCCCGGCGCGATGGA
Organism: Paracoccaceae bacterium; assembly: GCA_007120685.1. Taxonomy (GTDB): domain Bacteria; phylum Pseudomonadota; class Alphaproteobacteria; order Rhodobacterales; family Rhodobacteraceae; genus Pararhodobacter. Next base: position 9,476 of record SKNG01000449.1, read on the forward strand.
TTTGGGCTGGTACTCGGCGATTGCGGCCAGCGTGTCGCCCCAATCTGCAAAATGCCCGTCGCCGCAGTAGCAGGCGGAATGGTATTCGACGATGTCGCCGGTGAACATCACCTCGCTGTCGGGCACCCAGACCACGGCGTCGCCGGCCGTATGGGCGCGGCCCAGATGCATGATATCCACCCGGCGGTTGCCAAGATACACCGTCATGCGGTCGGAGAAGGTGGTGGTGGGCCAGGTCAGGCCGGGGATTTCCTCATGCCCCTGAAAGAGGCGCGGGAAACGGCCGAACTCGCTGTCCCAGTCTTCCTGCCCGCGTTCGGCGACCATGGCGCGGGCGGTGTCGGACATGATGATCTGCCCCGCGCCATAGGCCGAGGCGCCGAGCACGCGCACGGCGTGGTAATGGGTCAGCACCAGATGGCTGATCGGCTTGTCGGTGACTTCGCGGATGCACTCGACCACCTTGCGCGCCAGGCGCGGCGTGGCCTGGGCTTCGATCACCATGACCGATTCGTCGCCGATGATGACGCCGGAATTGGGGTCGCCCTCGGCGGTGAAGGCATAAAGCCCCTCGCCGATTTCGGTAAAGGAGGTCTGCTTTTCCTCCATATCGCTGGCCGAGGCGAAGCTTTTCGACATGGTGTCCTCCGGTCTGGTGGCGGGCAAAGGCGGCTGCCGGCCAAAGATGGTTTTGCGAATCGATTTTGCGCAGGCTAGTAGTTGAAAATGTAACCATCAATGGGGAAGGTCAGGGCGTTGTTTCTGCAATCCTATTTGCCCTATCGGTTGAATCTTCTGGCCGAGATGACTTCGGAGGGGACGCGCGAGATCTATCGTCGGCGGCACGGGTTGACGCGGCCGGAATGGCGGGTGCTGGTCAATCTGGCCGAGGCGCCGTCGCTGACGGCGAGCGCGCTCTGCGCGCTTGTGCCGGCGCACAAGACCAAGGTCAGCCGGGCGCTGGTGGCGCTGGAGAAGCGCGGCTGGGTGCGGCGCGAGGTCGATGCGCGGGACCGACGGGTCAGCCATGCGGCGCTGACGCTGAAGGGGCGGCGGGCCTTTGCGCGCATCCGGCCCGAGATGGAGGCCGCGACCGAGGCGCTGCTGGCGCCGCTCAGTGCCGAGGACCGGCGGCGGGTGGACGAGGGGCTGGCGGTGCTGGAGCGGCTGTTCGGGGTGGGCGGGGGCGAGGGGGTGGCTCCCGCGCCGGGGCCGCGGGCCTGACGGCCCTTGCCCGGGCTTGGGCCGGGCCGCGCTGCGCGCGGTAGGAAGGCGGTGCCGCGCTGCGCGCGGCAAGAGATGCATGGATCGCGCTGCGCGCGGTTAGAGGGGCCTTGCCCCTCTGCCCCTGACCGGTGGTCCGGGGCATTCACCCCCGGAGTATTTCGGGGCAAAATGAGGGGGCGCGGGTCAGAAGGACCAGATGCGGCTGTCTTCGCCCAGCATCGCGGCGGCCATGGCAGGGGGTTGGGCGACGCCCACGCCGTCGATCAGCGCAGTGGCATCGGCACCGAGGCCGGGCAGGTAGATCGCGCAGACCTCAACCGTGACGCCGCGCCCGATCAGCATCTGCAGCATGCCCTGCGGGCTCATGTCGCGCGGGGGCTGGGCGGTGGTGGCGCTTTCCGGCGCATCGGTCAGGGCGATGTCACCCCCGGGGCCGCAGAGCAGCATGTGAACGCTTTCGCCCTGTTCGACCGCCTGGGTGGTCAGCACCATCGCCATCAGCTGGGCTTGCGGGTTCTCGGCCGTCACCACGGTAATCAGCGAAGGCGTATCGGCCAGCGCCGCAGTGCCCAGCGTGGCGGCGAATCCGGCAGCAAGGGTGGTCGCGGCTGGGCGGGTTCTGGTTTTGGGCATCAGAGAGATCCTTTCATCGGTTTGCCTGATGCGTAGCCACGTGCCGCGCATCAGGCACCGACGAACCTATAGATACATTCCAGAACATAAATAAGACGATATGACGCAGGTGCAGCCGCCTCTCATACCCAGTCGGTGTGGTGGGCCGGGGATCTCTGAGCTTGCCCCTCTGTCTCTTTCTCTGTCTTGCGGTCAGGGGCATTCACCCCTGCGTACTTCTGGCAAGATGAAGCGGCGGGCGCGCCGGGGGGCTTGCCGCGTGCTGAGGGCGCGGGCATGTTGCTTTCACGAAAAGCGGGTGAGGTAGCAGACGGGAACAAGGCGGGTGCAGCGGCCAGAGGTTTCGGTTCTGAAGCTATCCCTGCGCCACGGGATGGCCGTGCCCGTGGTGCTGGTGATCGTGGCGCTGGTGTTTTTCGTCATCGCCCGGTCCATGGCAGTCGAGGCGCGGCTCCTGGCGGCCGAGGGGGTTGATACCGTTGCCGTGGTCGAGGATCGCACGCGCCGCTTCTGGCGCGATACCGAGGGGCGGGACCGGTTCACCCATTACCTGACCTTTGCCTTCACGCTGCCGGATGGGCAGCGGCACCAGGACCGCCGGCAGGTCAGCCAGGCGTTGCACGACCGGGTGGCGGTCGGCGACCGCATCGAAATCCGCTATGCGCGCTCTCGCCCAGACATCAACCGGCTGGAGGGCCAGGATACGACGGTGACGCGGGTGGCGATGAACCTGGGCTCCAGCCTGCTGCTGATGGTAGCGGGGCTGATGGCCTGGCTCAACACCGGCCGGTTGCGCGCCATGCTGCGCGCCGCGCGCCGCGGGCCGGCCGGTCAGGCGCGGGTGATGGGTCAGACGGTGCTGCAAAGGCGATACGGCCGGTTGCTGAAGGCGCCCCTGACCCGGTTGGACTGGCGCGACGATGCCCATAACCGCAGCGGGCGCACGCCGCCGGTCGACCAGACGCTGGCCGCGGCCTTTCCGCCCGGTGCCCGGCTCACCGTCTGGCATGACCCCGAAAGCGACCATGGTTTCTGGGAAGAAGAACTGGTGCCCGGCTCGGCGCTGCGCAATCGCCCGGACGGGGCGGCAGGCTGAAACAGTCCCGGCCCGCCGCCCCTTTCCCTTGGCCGGGCTGCGCGCTAAGACCCCCGAAACGCCGCGCGATCCGATAGCAACGGGGGGCCGCCCGATGGCCATGGACAAGAGTTTCGATGCCGCCAGCGCCGAGGCGCGGCTGATCTCGGCATGGGAAGGCGCCGGCGTTTTCCGTGCCGGAGCCAATGCGAGGCCCGGCGCCGAGCCCTATTGCATCATGATCCCGCCGCCCAATGTGACCGGCAGCCTGCATATGGGGCATGCCTTCAACAACACGCTGCAGGACATCCTGATCCGCTGGAAGCGGATGCAGGGGTTCGACGTGCTCTGGCAACCCGGCACCGACCATGCCGGTATCGCCACGCAAATGGTGACCGAGCGCGAAATGGCCGCGAATGGCGAGCCCACCCGCGCCGAGATGGGGCGCGAGCGGTTTCTGGAGCGCGTCTGGCAGCAGAAGGTGAAATCCCGCGGCACGATCATCGGGCAGTTGCAGCGGCTGGGCGCGTCCTGCGACTGGTCGCGCGAGGCTTTCACCATGTCGGGCGCCCCGGGCGCGCCGGAAGGTGAGGAGGGCAATTTCCACGATGCCGTCATCCGGGTCTTCGTGGACATGTATCACAAGGGCCTGATCTATCGCGGCAAGCGGCTGGTCAACTGGGACCCGCATTTCGAGACCGCGATTTCCGACCTGGAGGTCGAGAATACCGAGGTCGACGGGCATATGTGGCATTTCAAGTATCCGCTCGCCGGGGGCGAGCAGTATGAGTATTTGGAGCAAGATGAAGAGGGGAATGTGATTTTCCGCGAGATGCGGGATTACATTTCCATCGCCACCACGCGGCCCGAGACGATGCTGGGCGACGGGGCGGTGGCCGTGCATCCGTCGGACGCGCGCTATGCGCCGATCGTGGGCAAGCTGTGCGAGATCCCGGTGGGGCCGAAGGAGCATCGGCGGCTGATCCCGATCATCACGGATGAATATCCGGATCCGGCTTTCGGCTCCGGCGCGGTGAAGATTACCGGGGCGCATGATTTCAACGATTATGGCGTGGCGAAGCGGGCGGGGATTCCCTGCTACCGGCTGATGGATACGAAGGGGCGGATGCGCGACGACGGCGCGGCCTATGCCGAGGTTGCCGAGGTTGCGGGCGCGGTGGCGCGGGGTGAGCGAACTCTCGGCGAGGCAGAGGCAGATGCGCTGAACCTGGTGCCGGATCATCTGCGCGGTCTGGACCGGTTCGAGGCGCGCAAGCGGGTGGTCGAGGAGATCACGGCCGAGGGGCTGGCGGTGATGACGCGCGCGGATGACGCACGGCTGGGCGGCAAGCTGGGGGCGGAGGATGATCCCGCCGCGCCGGTGCCACTGGTGGAGGCCAAGAAGATCATGCAGCCCTTTGGCGACCGCTCCAAGGTCGTCATCGAACCGATGCTGACCGATCAGTGGTTTGTGGACGCCGAAAAGGTGGTGGGGCCGGCGCTGGAGGCGGTGCGCTCTGGTGCCGTGAAGATCGTGCCCGAAAGCGGCGAGAAGACCTATTTCCACTGGCTGGAGAATATCGAGCCCTGGTGCATCTCGCGCCAGCTCTGGTGGGGGCATCAGATACCGGTTTGGTATGGGCCGGGGCTTGATGATCAAGGACTTCCTCTGAACTGGGATGAGCCGCAGGCTTTCTGTGCCGCGAGTTTTGCCGAAGCCGAAAAGCTTGCGCGAAGCTATTACGCGCCATGGATCAAAGGGCCGGTCGCCGCAGAAACTGTTAATTTCGTAGACGCTTCGGACATCCACGGCTCAAAAGACGTGGAGGCGAGAGACTGTCTTGGATTGTGGCGCGACCCCGACGTGCTCGACACCTGGTTCTCCTCCGGCCTCTGGCCCATCGGGACGCTGGGCTGGCCGGAGGATACGCCGGAATTGCGGGCATACTTCCCCACCAGCGTCCTCGTCACCGGGCAGGATATCCTGTTCTTCTGGGTCGCCCGGATGATGATGATGCAACTGGCGGTGGTGAACGAGGTCCCGTTCCGGCAGGTCTATCTGCACGGCCTCGTCCGCGACGCCAAGGGCAAGAAGATGTCGAAGTCCCTGGGCAATGTCATCGACCCCCTGGAGATCATCGACGATTACGGCGCCGATGCGTTGCGTTTCGCCAATGCCGCGATGGCCTCGCTTGGCGGCGTGCTGAAGCTCGATACCCAGCGCATCGCCGGCTATCGCAACTTCACCACGAAGCTGTGGAACGCCACGCGGTTCGCCGAGATGAACGGCGTCTTCGGCCCTGATGTGCCCGCCCCCGGCCCGCGCCCCCCCAAAGCCACGGCCACCGCCAACCGCTGGATCGTGGGCGAGACGGCGCGCACGCTGGCCACGGTCAACGCCGCGCTGGAAGGCTACCGCTTCAACGACGCGGCGCTGGCGCTTTACCAGTTCGTCTGGGGCAAGGTCTGCGACTGGTATGTCGAATTCGCCAAGCCGCTGCTGGACGGCCCGGCAGCGGATGAGACGCGCGCGACGATGCGCTGGGTGCTGGATCAGTGCTATATCCTGTTGCATCCCATCATGCCCTTTGTCACCGAAGAACTCTGGGGCCTGACCGGGGACCGAGCGAAGATGCTGGTGCATGCGGACTGGCCGGAATACGGCACTGACCTCGCCGATGCGGCGGCGGACCGGGAGATGGGCTGGGTGATCGGCCTGATCGAAGCGGTGCGCTCGGCCCGGGCGCAGATGCGGGTGCCGGTGGGGCTGCGGCTGCCGATGCTGCAGCTTGATGCCGACGAGGCGGCGCAGGGGGCCTATGCGCGCAATGCCATGCTGATCGAACGGCTGGCGCGGATCGACGGGCTGCATCCTGCACAGGCGCTGCCGAAGGGCGCGCTGAGCATCGCGGTGGAGGGGGCGAGTTTCGCGCTGCCGCTGGAAGGCGTGATCGATGTGGGGGCCGAGGCGGCACGGCTGGAAAAGGCGCGCGAGAAGCTGGGCCGCGAAATCGGCGGGCTGAAGGGCCGGCTGGACAATCCGCGCTTCATTGCCAATGCCGA
>SKNG01000470.1 GCA_007120685.1 Paracoccaceae bacterium
AACTGCGCCGGTGTGCTGGCGCCCGCGCGGGTGTTCCGCCGCGCCCGCAGTGCCGATGGCAGCCCCGGCCGCGCCACGCCCCGCCCGCTGGCCGCGTTGCGCCGCGCCATCGACGTGAACCTGACCGGCACCTTCAACCCCATTCGCCTGTTTGCCGCCGCGCTTTCTGACGGCGCTGGTGGCGACGGGCCGGATGGCGGCGTGATCGTCAACACCGCCTCGGTCGCGGCGTTCGAGGCGCTCTCGGCCCAGGCCGGCTATGGCGCGTCAAAGGCCGGGGTGGTGGCGATGACCCTGCCGCTGGCGCGGGAACTGGCGCGCTTCGGCATCCGCGTGGTGGCGGTGGCGCCCGGGTCCTTCGATACCGGCGTCTTTGCCGATGTGCCCGCCCATACCCAGGCGCAACTGATCCGCGACGTGCCCTTCCCCCACCGGCTGGGCCGGCCCGAGGAATTCGCGCGGCTGGTGGTGGAGATCATCGGTAACCAGATGCTGAACGGCGCCGTGCTGCGGCTGGATGGCGCGGTGCGGATGCGCGAACCGGAGGCGGCGACATGAGCGCGGGGCCGACCATCATCCGCCGGGTTCTTTACGGCGACCGGCTGGTGCAATGCTATGATGACTGCCCGCAGAACCTGGACCGAATGCTGGCGCAGGTGGCCGCGCGGCGCGGCGCGGCGCCGGCGGTATCGGACGAACGCTGTGTGCTAAGCTACGACGACATGCAGGCGCGGCTGGGCGGGCTGGCGGCGGGGCTGGCCGCGCAGGGCATCAGGCCGGGCGAGCGGGTGGTGGTCTTTGCCGGCAACGGGGTGGATTTTGTCGTCGCGCTCTTTGCCATCTGGCGGGCCGGGGCCATCGCCGTGCCCATCGGCATCCGCCAGACGGCGGCGGAACTGACCTTCATGCTGAACCAGTGCGGCGCCTCGGCGGTGCTGTTCGATGCCGGCCTCGCCCCGCAACTGCCCGCCCCCGATGCCGTGCCGACCGTGCGCCTCTGGGCCGCCATCGACGACGGCACCCCGCTGCCCGAGGGCGCCCCGCCCGCCACGCTGGCGCTGGATGACCTCTGCCGGCACCCGGCCCTGACAAAGGCGCCGCAGACCGATGCGCAGGACGTCGCCTGTATCATGTATACCTCGGGCACCACCTGCCGCCCCAAGGGCGCGATGCTGCCGCATCTGGCCTTCTACCACACCTCGCGCAACTATATCCTGCGCTTCGGCTACCGGCCCGATGACCGGATGCTGCTGGTCATCCCCGGCACCCATATCTCGGGCCTTCTGGCGGCGATCATGGTGACGATGCTGATCGGCGGCTGCGTGGTCTGCCGCCGCCAGTTCCGCGCCGCCGAGGTGCTGGACGTGATCGAGGCCGAGGCGATTACTGCCGCCATCATGGTCCCGGCGATGTATAACCTGCTGCTGCTGGAGCCCGACCTGCGCGCGCATGACCTGTCGGCCTGGCGCATCGGTCATTTCGGCGGCGCGGCGATGGCCGAGGTGACGATCGAGCGCCTGGCGCAGGTGCTGCCGGGGCTGAGCCTGTATAACGGCTTCGGCAGCACCGAGACGACATCGGCGGTGACGCTGACCAAGGCGCTGACGGTCGATGACCCGCTCGATACCGTGGGCACCATCCTGCCCTGCGTGGATATCCGCATCATGGACGAGGCCGGGCGCGAGGTGGCGCCGGGCGAGGCGGGCGAGTTGTGGATCCAGGGGCCGGGCAATGCCGTGGGCTACTGGGACAACCCGGAGGCCACGCGCGCGGGTTTCGTCGGCGGCTATTGGCGGTCGGGCGATATCGGCTCGGTCGACGCTACGGGCCATGTGCGGGTCTTCGACCGCATCAAGGACATGATCAACCGGGGCGGCTACAAGGTTTTCTGCGTGGAGCTGGAGAATGTCGCCCAGGCCTTTCCCGGCGTGGTCGAGGCCGCGGCGGTGGCCAGCCCCTGCCCGGTGCTGGGCGAGCGGGTGCATCTGTTCCTGCACGCGCGCACCCCCATCGACGAGGCCGCGCTGCGCGATCACTGCCGCGCTCATCTGGCCGATTACAAGACGCCGGATTTCATCACCCAGCTGCCCGAGCCGCTGCCGCGCAACCTGAACGGCAAGCTGTCGAAAGCCCCCCTGCGCGAGGCCGCGCGCGACGCGGCCGCGCAGCGCGAGGCGACACCGCAACGAAAGGAAGCCTGACATGTCCGCACCGATCTACATCCTTGGCGGCAGCCAGACCGATTTCGCCCGCAACGCCGCGCGCCAGGGCGAGGGGCTTTACGAGCTGATGCGCGACGCCGTGCATGACGCCCTTGTCGATGCGAAGCTGGAAGCCGGCCAGATCGACGCCTGCCATGTCGGCAATTTCACCGGCGAATTGTTCGCCGGTCAGGGCCAGCTTGGTGGCATGTTCGCCGCCATCGACCCCGCGCTTTACGGCAAGCCCGCAGGGCGGCACGAGGCCGCCTGCGCCTCTGGCTCCATCGCGCTCTTGGCGGCGACGGCGGAGATTGAGGCCGGGCGCTATGACTGCGTGCTGGTTGCCGGGGTGGAGCTGGAGCGCAATGTCCCGGGCAAGCAGGCGGCACAGTATCTGGGTGCGGCGATGTGGGTGGGCACCGAGGGGCAGGAGGCGACCTATCCCTGGCCCAGCATGTTCGACCGCGTGGCCGCTGAATACCAGCGCCGCTATGGGTTGGACTACAAACATCTGGCGGCGATTTCGGAACTCAACATCGCCAACGCCCGGCGCAACCCGTTGGCCCAGACGCGGGGCTGGCAATTCACCGAGGCCAGCTTCACCGAGGATGATCAGGCCAACCCGGTGATCGAAGGCGTGGTGCGCCGGCAGGACTGTGCGCAGGTCACCGACGGGGCGTCGGCGGTGATCCTGGCGTCCGAGCCCTTCGCGCGGGACTGGGCGGCGGCGCGCGGCCTGACGCTGGACGATCTGCCGCGCATCGCCGGCTGGGGGCACCGCACGGCGCATCTGCGGCTGGACGAAAAGCTGCAGATGAGCCGCAACAGCCCTTACGTCTTCCCGCATGTGCGCGACACAATTCAGGACGCTTTCCGCCGTGCCGGCATCGGGGACGTGTTCGCGCTGCATGGGATCGAGACGCATGACTGTTTCTCGCCCACCGAATACATGGCCATCGACCATTTCGGCATCACGCCGCCCGGCGAAAGCTGGCGCGCGGTCGAAGGCGGCGACATCGCACCCGGCGGGCGTATCCCGGTCAACCCCAGCGGCGGGCTGATCGGCGTCGGCCATCCGGTCGGCGCCACCGGCGTGCGCATGCTCAACGATGCCGCGCGGCAGGTCACCAGCCGGTCGGGGGATTGCCAGGTGGAAGGCGCGCGGCGCTTTGGCACGCTGAACATTGGCGGCAGCGCCACCACGGTGGTCAGCTTCATCGTGGAGCGCGGCGCCTGACGGATGAACGCGCCCCGCGCCGGTTGGAGGAGCGGCGCGGGGCTGATGCGACCCCGGTTCCCGCATGGGCGGGCCGGTCAACACGGGAGGAGACCCAGACATGACCCAGAACAGCAAGACCCTGTCGCGCCGGCGCTTCATGGCGCGCGGCGCCACCGCGGCCGCCGGCGCCGGCGTGCTGGCCGCCCCGGCGACCATCGCCTCGGCCAGCCAGCCGATCACCTGGCGGATGCAGACGCATTGGCCGGCCGGCACATGGTATTACAACACCGTGTTCGAGAATCTGTCCGAGCGCGTGCGCGAGGCCACCAATGGCGAGCTGATCCTGGAAACCCACGGGCCGGGTTCCATCGTCGGCACCACCGACAAGCTGATCGCCGCCGGGCGCGGCACGCTGGATGCCGCGCTCACCTTCCCGGCCTACTGGGTGGGGCAGATCCCTGTCTCGGGCCATCTGAACGGCAATCTGGCCACCTTCGGATCTCTGCAGGAGATGGAGTATTTCTTCTACGAGACCGAGGCGCTGGATATCATCCGCGAAGCCTATGCCGAGCGCGGCGTCTATCAGGTCGGCCCCATCGCCGCGGGCGGGGTGACGCTGTTCGGCAAGCGGCCGATCCAGACGCTGGCGGATTTCAGCGGCTACCGCATTCGCACCACCGGCACCGCCGCGCGGGTGCTGGAACGGCTGGGCGCGGCACCGGTCACCATCATGGGGGGCGAGCTTTACCAGGCCCTGCAGACCGGCATGGTCGATGCCGCGCATTGGGGCAGCGTGTCCGGCGGGATCAGCATGAGCTTCCAGGAGGTGACGTCCTACATCATGCAGCCGGATCTGGTCTATCCGACCAATCTGGAGGTCTTCGTCAACATGAACCGCTGGAACCAGCTGGGCGAGGACCACAAGCGCATCCTGCATGACGCGGTGCGCGTGGCCAGTAATATCTACACCGCCCGGATCCTTTATGAAGATGCCACCGGCATGGCCAGCTTCGTTGAAGATCACGGCGGCGAAGTGGTGATGATGGAAGACAGCGTGATGGAGGAAATGCGCGTGGCCTCGATGGCGGTGGTCGACGAGATCTCGGCCCAGGACCCGCGCTACAGCGGGCGGGTCGGCGAGTTGCTGCATGA
>SKNG01000377.1 GCA_007120685.1 Paracoccaceae bacterium
CGGTCACGCCGGGCGGCCGGTTCCAGAGCAACTGGCACCTGAGCCAGGAGCGCGCCTTGTCGGTGGTGCTGTTCATGGTCGAGGATCTGGGCTTCCCGCCCGCGCGGCTGGCGGCGGCGGGTTTCGGCGAATACCGCCCCGTGGACCCGGCCGACACCGCCGAGGCCCGCGCCCAGAACCGACGGATCGAGTTGAAACTGACCGAGCGGTAGCGGCTGGCCGGGAAGGGGGGCGCTGCCCCCCTCGGGCCTGTGGCCCTCACCCCCCGGGATATTTGAGGAGCAAAGAGAGCGGCGGGCGGTTTTTTCCTGGCAGGGCATGACCGCGCGGCGTGGCGGTCCATATTGGGGTCATGTTCCTGCTGACACGCGATCGCGTCACCAATCCCGGGGCGCTGGATATCCGCTGGGTGCCGCGGCGGTATCTCGGCCGCACGGCGGTCTGGCCGCGCGGCGGCGGCGCGGGGCTGTGGGCGCGGCTGATCTTCGAGATCGAGCTTCTGCGCTATCTGATCGCGCTGATGCCCTTCGTGCTGGCGACGCTGATCTGGCGCGATTATGCGCTGGCCATCGCGCAGGCGCCGATCCCGATGCTGATCCTGATCTATCTGGTCGAGGCGCGGCTGTTGCGCGCCAGCCCCGCCCGCCGGGCGCGCCTGGTCAGCGAGGACGAGGCCGACCGGCGGCTGGATCTGCTGCGTAGTCGCGCCCGCACCATTCTGACCCGCATCGCCGCCGGCCGCGGCCTGGGCGAGCAGGCGGCGGCAGGGCGGTTGCATCTGGTGATCGAACAGTCCGAGATGCTGCGGGTGCCGGTGCTGACGCTGGTCTCGGTCCAGCAGGAGGCCGAGGGCGCGGCGCGGCCGGCGATGCTGCGGCTGACCCCGGCGGAATGCGCGCTGATCGAGGAGACGCTCTTTGTCCCGCCGCTGAGCGAGCGGGCGCTGCAGCATGTCTCGCTGGCCCGGAAGATCGAGTTGCATGACCTGACGCTGGAGCCCGGGCAAGTGTCGGCGCATGCCCGGCTGGCCGCGATGATGGCCGCGCGTCAGGGGGCGGCCATGTCCTGACTGCGTTTGGCTCGCGCCTCTTGTGGCTCTGTCACGCTTGCGCCGGCGCCCGCGCTTGCCTATCTGCGGCGGTGAGGAGACCCGCTTGCCCCAGCCGCCGTATTCTAGAATTCTCGCACGCGCCGTGCCCCGGTTCCCCCTGGCCGCGGCTCTGAGCCTGTCGTTCGTGACGTTTGTGCCCGCGCCCGTGCAGGCCCATCCTCACGAGTTCATCGACACCCGACTGACGCTGCATTTCGGCGAGGCCGGCAAGCTGGAGGGGGTCGGCGTGGAATGGCGCTATGACGCCTTCACCTCGATGCTGATCCTGGCCGATCTGGGCCTCGATCCCGCTGCCGAGACCCTGGACGAGGCCGACGCCGCTACCCTGTCCGGTTTCGACACCAACTGGGTGGAGGGCTATAACGGCGATCTGTGGCCGGCCCAGGGTGAGACCGAGATTGTGCTGGGCGGCCCGGAAGAGGGGCGTGCGCGGCTGGAGGCGGGCGAGATCGTCTCGCATCACTGGCGCCGGGTGCTGAACCCGGTGGATCCGGCGGCGATGCCGCTGTCGATCCGGGTGTTCGATCCCGAGTACTTCATCGCCTACACGATCGCCGATCACGCCCGGTTCGAGGGCCGCGACGACTGCCGCAGCCGCCTGTTTGGCCCCGATCTGGACCAGGCCAACGAACGGCTGCAGGCGGCGCTGGACGAGCTTTACGCCGGCGGCATCACCGATATCGAGGCGAATTTTCCCGCCGTCGGCGCGCATTTCGCCGAGGAACTGGTGATCGAATGCGGCCCCGCAATCGGCGGGTAAGCGCCGCGCGCCGGCAGGCTTGGTTCAGATCATCGCCCAGTCGGTAAAGCGCACCGCTGGGGCGGGTCTGGCCGGTATGCGGGCGGCAACAAGCATCGTATCGGCAGGTTGCGTGCCCTGGCGGGCCGGCGCCAGCGCGCGGCGCCGGGAATCGGCGGGAACGGGGTGGGTGAGGGTCTGTTTCATCGGCAGCTCACATTCTGCAGTTCATACTGACACCACGGTGCAGACCCCCAACCAGCACCGTTAAGAAAGTGTTACAGTGAATTGTGGCGGAAATGTGGCAGGCCGTCGTCGGGGCTGGGGCCGGGGCAGACAAGCGGGGGCAAGTAAGCGGGGGCGGGGAAACGGCTTGACTTGGCCACGCGCCAATGGCCAAAGGCGGGCATGGGCGCGGGTCTTCTGAGCATCGACATAGAGGCGGCAGTGGCCAACTGGCGGGCGCTGGCGGCGCACTCGCGGGCCGAAACCGGCGCCACGGTAAAGGCCGATTGCTACGGTCTGGGCGCCGCCAGGCTGGCGCCGGCGCTGGCGCGCGCGGGCGCGCGGCGCTTCTTTGTGGCTCTGGCGCAGGAAGGCGCGGCGCTGCGCGCGTCGCTGGGGACGGGGGTCGAGATATTCGTCTATGCCGGCCATATGGAGGGCGATACCGGGATCATACGCGATCACGGGCTGATCCCACTGTTGAACAGCCCCGCCCAGTTCCGCCGCCATGGGGGCGCCCTGCCGGGTCATCCCTTCGGCATCCAGCTGGACAGCGGCATGAACCGGCTGGGCATGGAGGCCGATGAATGGGCCGGGCTGCGCGAGGCCGCCTTGGCCGCCGGCCCGGCGCTGGTGATGTCGCATCTGGCCTGTTCCGACGATCCAGCCGATGCCATGAATGCCCAGCAATTGCAGACCTTCCGCGCCATGACCGAAGGCGTGACGGCGCCACGATCCTTGTCTGCCACCGGCGGTATCCTGCTGGGGCCGGACTGGCATTTCGACCTGACCCGCCCCGGCATTGGCCTTTACGGCGGTGCGCCCTACACGGGGGCGCAACCCGTGGTGCAACTGGACCTGCCGGTGATCCAGACCCGCGCCCTGAGCGCGGGCGAGGCCGTCGGCTACGGCCGCAGCTGGACCGCCACCGGCCCCGCCCGCATCGCCACCGTTTCGGCGGGCTATGCCGATGGGTTGATCCGCGCGCTTTCCGGCCGCGCGACGCTATGGGCCGGCGATACGCCCTGCCCGTTGGCCGGGCGCGTGTCGATGGACCTGATCACCGTCGATGTCACCCATCTGGATACGGTGCCCGAGGTGCTGACCATCCTCGGGCCCCATCAGGGCATCGACGCGCTGGCCGAGGCCGCCGGCACCATCGGCTATGAGATCCTCACCAGCCTCGGCCCCCGCTACCAGCGCCGCTACGCCGGCGGCACGCCATGATCGCCCGCGCCGCCACGATTGCCGGCGCCACAGGACGGGCCACAGTGCGCGGCACGGCGGCGGCCTTCGGGCTGGTGGGCCGTTTCGCGGGTTTCGCGGGACAGGTGGTCCTGGCCGTCCGCCCGCCCTTTCAGTGGCGCGAACTGGGCGCGCAGATCATGGTCATCGGCTGGATGTCGCTGCCCGTGGTGGCGCTGACCGCGCTGTTCACCGGCGCCGCGCTGGCCTTGCAGATCTACGCCGGCTCCGCGCGCTTCAACGCCGAATTCGCCGTGCCATCGATCACCGCCATCGGCATGGTGCGCGAACTGGGGCCGGTGCTGGGCGGGCTGATGGTGGCGGCGCGCGTGGCCTCCTCCATCGCCGCCGAGATCGGCACCATGAAGGTCTCCGAACAGATCGACGCGCTGCGCATGCAGGCGCTGGACCCGCTACAGTTTCTGGCCGTGCCGCGGGTGCTGGCCGCCGTGATCGCCATGCCGGTGCTGGTGGCGGCGGGCAATGCCATCGGCATCATGGGCGGCTATGGCGTGGGCGTGGCGCGGCTGGGCTTCGACGGGCCGACCTATCTGCGCAACACCATGGATTACCTGGAATTCTGGGATGTGGCCTCGGGCCTGATCAAGGGCGCGGTGTTCGGCGCGCTGGTGGCGCTGGCCGGCACCTTTCACGGGATGAAGGCGCGCGGCGGGGCGCAGGGCGTGGGGGCGGCGACGAAAGCGGCGGTGGTGATGGCTTCGGTGATGATCCTGGCCGCCAACTACCTGCTGACCGAGTTCTTCTTTTCGGCATGATCGAGGCGGAGAACCTGTTCAAGAGCTTCGGTAGCAACGCGGTGTTGCGCGGGGTCAGCCTGAGCGTGGCGCAGGGCGAAAGCCTGGTGGTGATCGGCGGGTCCGGCACCGGCAAGTCGGTGCTGCTGAAATGCCTGCTGGGGCTGGATCCGCCGGACAGCGGGCAGGTGCAGGTTGCCGGTCTGCGCCAGCCGCGCCCGCATGAACTGGCCGAGCATGTGGGGATGCTGTTTCAGGGCTCGGCCTTGTTCGACTCGATCCCGGTCTGGCAGAATGTCGCCTTCCGGCTGTTGCGCGGCCGGGTGCGGATGGCGCGCGGGCCGGCGCGGGATCTGGCGGTGGAGAAGCTGGCACGCGTGGGGCTGGGGGCCGAGGTGGCCGATCTCTACCCGGCCGAGCTTTCGGGCGGGATGCAGAAGCGCGTGGGGCTGGCGCGCGCGATTGCCGGCAACCCGCCGATCCTGTTCTTTGACG
>SKNG01000351.1 GCA_007120685.1 Paracoccaceae bacterium
AACGAGGTCCAGAAGGGCAGCACCACCATCAGAAGCAGGATGGTGCGGCGCGGTTCCGGCGAGCGGGCGATGTAATAGGCGATGGGATAGCCGATCAGCAGGGCAAAGAGCGTAGAGATGGCCGCGATGCGGATCGACGAGACATAGGCGTTGCGATAGAGCGCGTCCTGCAGCAGGAAACGGTAGTTTTCAAGGCTGGCGATGATGGCCAGCGTGCCCTCGGCATCGCGTTCGAAAAGCGGCGAATAGGGCGGGCGGGCGATGATCGCCTCGGCCAGCGATATGCGCCCCAGCACGAAGAAGGGCACCAGGAAAAAGACCAGGAGCCACAGCATCGGAATGGCGATGACCAGCGTGCGCCCGGTGGGCAGCAGCCGGGCGAGCCCGCGGCGCGGGGCGCGGGCCGGTTGCGGGCTGTTGTCGGCCGCGCTCATTCGGTCAGCACCCGCGTGGCGGCGGGGCTGAAGCTGGCGAAGACCGGCTCGTCCCAGCTTATCGGGTCGGCGTCACGGTCGAGGTTCGACTGGGTGACGCGCAGCATCTGCCCGCCCGCCAGCCGCACCCGGTAGCTGGACATATGCCCGCGATAGGCCACGTCATCGACCACGCCCTGCACGGTGTTGGCATCAACGGCGGGCTTTTCACGGCTCAGCCCGATGCGTTCGGGCCGGATCGCCAGCCAGACCGTCTGCCCGTGCGTCAGCCCCGGCACGGGCTTGGTATTCACCGGGCCCAGCGCCGGCGCGTCGACGCGCATCATGTCCGGCGCGGCCATCGCCACCTTGCCTTCGAACAGGTTAACCGTGCCGATGAAATCGGCGACATAGCGCGAGGTCGGCTCCTCGTATATCTGGCGCGGCTCGCCCACCTGCCGGATCACGCCTTCGTCCATCACGCCGATGCGGGTGGCCAGCGTCATCGCCTCGTCCTGGTCATGGGTGACCACGATGAAGGTGACGCCCAGGGTTTCCTGGATGCGGATCAGTTCGAACTGGGTTTCCTCGCGCAGTTTCTTGTCCAGCGCGCCCAGCGGCTCGTCCAGCAGCAGCAGCTTCGGCTGCTTGATGAGCGACCGCGCGAGCGCCACGCGCTGGCGCTGGCCGCCGGAAAGCTGATGCGGCTTACGCCGGGCGAAAGCTTCCAGCTTCACCAGCTTCAGCATCTCGGCCACGCGCCCGTAGGCCTCGGCCTTGCTTTTTCCTTCGCGCAGAAGCCCGTAAGCCACGTTCTTTTCCACGCTCATATGCGGAAACAGCGCATAGGACTGAAACATCATGTTGGTGGGCCGGCGGTCCGGGGGCACATGCGCCATGTCCTGCCCATCGAGCAGGATATGCCCCGCGGTCGGTTTTTCGAACCCCGCGAGCATGCGCAACAGCGTGGACTTGCCGCAGCCGGAGCCCCCCAGCAGGCAGAAGAGTTCGCCGCGGTAGATGTTCAGGCTGACATCATTGACGGCGGTGAAATCGCCGAACCGCTTGGTGACGTTGTTGATGGCGATGAAGGGGCGCGCGTGGGGGTCTGTCCAGGGGCGGGCATCGGCGGCGAGGGCGCCGCCCGCGCGTTGGTCAGGCCGCGCGTCTATCGGGGGCAGGGTGTCAGGGACTTGCGGTGACATGCGGGTCTCGCACCTGGGCGGCGGCGGGAAAAGGCCCCGCCGCGGCGCGTGCCGGGCGGGGCCACGGGGGTCACTGACCGGTGCGGACGCGCGTCCAAAGCCGGGTGATCAGCCGGTCGGTGCGCCCGTCATAGGTGACGGCGGTAAAGAGGTTGTCCAGCACTTCCTGCGGCGGGAAGATCGCCGGATCGGTCAGGATTTCCTCGTCCACCATTTCCCAGGAAGAGGCGTTGGCATTGGCGTACCAGACATAGTTGGTGATCGCCGCGGTGATGTCCGGCCGCATGATGAAGTTGATGAAGGCATGGGCGTTTTCAGTGTTCGGTGCATCGACCGGAATGGCCATCATGTCGAACCACTGCATCGCGCCCTCATCCGGGATCGAGTACCAGACATTCACGCCGCGATCGGCCTCTTCGGCGCGGTCGGCGGCCTGGAACACATCGCCGGACCAGCCGATCGCCACGCAGATCTCGCCATTCGCCAGGTCCGAGATGTATTGCGAGTTGTGGAAATAGCGCACATGCGGGCGCACCGATTCCAGCAGTTCGGCGGCGGCCTCGAAATCCGCCGGGTCGGTGGATTGCGGATCAAGCCCCAGATAGTTCATCGCCGCCGGCAGCATGTCGGTGGCCGAATCAAGGAAGGCCACGCCGCAATCGGCGACCTGGGCGATCATCTCGGGGTCAAAGACCAGCGACCAGGTATCGACCTCGAAATCCTCGCCAAAGCGCTCGGCAATGGCGTCGATGTTGTAGCCGATGCCGGTGGTGCCCCACATGTAGATGGTGCCATGCTCGTTACCCGGGTCGAAGCTGGCGGCCTGGGCCATCAGGCCGGGATCCATGTGTTCCATATTGGGCAGCAGGTCCCGGTTAAGCGGCTGATAGACGCCCGCGGCGATCTGGCGCTGCATGAAATCGGCCGTGGGCACCACCACGTCAAAGCCCGTTGCCCCGGCCAGCAGACGTGCTTCCAGCGTGTCGTTGCTGTCATAGACGTCGTAGACAACGCGGATGCCGGTTTCCTCGGTGAACTGTTCCAGCACCTCTTCGGTGATGTAGTCGGACCAGTTGAACACATTGACCACATCGGCCTGCGCGGCGCCGGTGGCTCCCAGCGCCAGCACCATGGCAGAGGCCGTGGCGGCGGTCCTGTTGGGGGTTTTCATCATGTCGTCTCCCTTTTGGTTTCTGAACGCAGGGCTTTAACGCCTGCACCCCAGCCGATCTGTCTGGCAGGCAGGCTTATCCGCGTCGATCAAGAGTTCAAGAGCGCCCGATGCGCGCTGTCTTCCCCTGCTCCTGGCCTGCATCGCCGTGCTGAAAGCTTAGGCAGCCGCCGCACGGGCTGCAAGGCCGCAGCGCATCGCCCTCGCCCCTATCGGCGCCGGCCGATCACTGAACCACCCGCGCAGGCCGGGCAGCGAACAGCAGCCCCAGCGCCAGCAGATTCAGCGCCGCCGAGATGGCGAAGGGCGCGCCGGGCAGGAACAGCGCCGCGCCTTCGGCCGTGAAGGCGGCGAAGGAAGCAGTGAAGACGAAGGGCGCCAGCATCATGCCCACCGCGCGCAGGCTGGCCATGGCGCCGGCCAGTTCGCCCTGCTGCGCCTGTGACACCCGGTCCGACAGTTCCGCGCGCAGGGCCGGCACCACCAGCCCGCCCAGCGACGACAGCGGGATCAGCGCCAGCGCCAGTTGCCCGCTGTCGATGACCACCAGCACCGACAGCGAGCCGACGCTGGTGGCGGTGCCGAACAGCATGGCGTTTCGCCGGCCCAGCACCGCTATGGCCGGCCGGATCAGCGCGCCCTGCACCACCGCAAAGGAAACACCATAGAAGGCCAGCGACAACCCCACCTGCCCCGGCGTCCAGTCGAAGCGCGCGATGGTGAAATAGGACCAGATCACCGGGTAGACCGCAAAGGCGAATTCGTGCAGGAAATAGACCGACAGGTAGCGCCCCAGCCCCGGCAGCCGGCCGATATGGCGGAAGGCGCCCAGCGGGTTGGCGCGGGAAAGCTGGAACGGGCGGCGCCTTTCGGGCTGCAGGGATTCGCGCATCACCAGCGCGCCGAAAATCATGTTGGCGCCCGCCACGCAGGCTGCGGCGACAAAGGGCGCGCGGGTGCCGAATTCGGCCAGCGCGCCGCCGATGGCCGGGCCCAGCACGAAACCCACGCCAAAGGCCGCGCCGATCAGGCCGAAGCGCTGCGCTTTCTGCTCAGGTGTGGAGATATCGGCGATATAGGCCGCCGCGGTGGCAAAGGTCGAAGCCGCGGCGCCGGTGATCAGCCGCGCGGCAAAGACCAGCCAGATCGTGCCCGCCAGCGCCAGCACCATGTAATCAGCCGACAGCACGCCCAACGACAACAGCAGCACAGGCTTGCGCCCGAACCGGTCCGACAGGTTGCCGATCACCGGACCGAACAGGAACTGCATGAAGGCATAGCCGCCCATCAACAGCCCGCCCCACAGCGCTGCAAGGGCCAGATCGCCCCCCGTCACCTCGCGCAGCAGATCCGGCATTACCGGCATGATCAGGCCGAAGCCCACAGCCTCCAGCGTGAGCGTGATCAGGATGAAGGCCATGGGCAGACGGTCCTGCGCCGCGCCGCGGCCCGCCGCTGCCTGTCGAGGCGCTGCCATCCCCTACCCGGTCCGGCGCCGATGCCCCGTTGCATCTATGAAACCCGCCAGTTCGGCGGCATAGGCCTCGGGCTGGTCGACGCAGGGCAGATGGCCGGAGCCCCGGATCAGCGCGACACGGCTGCCGGGGATCAGCGCCAGCGTCTCATGCACCATGTCCGGCGGGGTCGAGCCATCCTCGCTGCCGGCGATGCCCAGCGCGGACAGACGCAGCGTGGCGGTCGAGGCCAGAAAGTCGCTGCCCGCAATCGCCGCCGAACAGCCGGCATAGCCCTGCGCCGGCGTGCGGCACAGCATGTG
>SKNG01000461.1 GCA_007120685.1 Paracoccaceae bacterium
CACACTCATCCTTCTCGGCTAATTCTATACAGGCCCGAGAGCGTCGCCTCCACGAGGATGCATAACATACTGATTATCAGATCAAAAAATCCTTTGATCTATCCTGCCCCATTACGGAAGGGATAACAGCATAATGACGCGGCTGCCCAGCACCCTGTCCACGGCGCCGGTTCCCCCGCGCCCCGGCCTGCGCTATGCTGCGCTCATGTTCACCATCGAGCACGAATTCGACGCCACCGTCATCACCCTGGTCGACGAGGGCACAGCCCCCTTGCAGGAAGACATCACCGTCACCGCCTTTGCCGAATGCGTGACGGTGGAACAATACAATGCCCAGACCGATTCGGTGATGAAGATCACCCTGTCACCGCGCCAGGTGCATGAATTGCGCGCGGCGCTGAACCTGCCGGAGGGCATCTATCGCATGCGCCCGGCAAAGGATGGCGATCAGGGGTCAAGCTGAAACAGCTTGTCGCGGCTGGCCGCGCCGCGCAGCAGCGTCAGGCGCGAAGGCGCGACACCCAGCGCCCGCGCCAGCAACCGGCGCGCGGCCTCGGTCGCCCTGCCATCGGCGGGGGGTGCGGTGACCCTGATGCGGAGCGGCACGCCGGGTTCGACGCCCTCGTCACGCGCACCCGGCGTCACCCGGACCGCCAGCCGGGCGCCGGGTTCGGCCAGCGTTGAAAGGTCAGGCAATGATTGTCTGACCATGGGTGAACATCTCCGTGCAAGGCACTGTTTGAGCGATCATTCCGCCAGCGCCCGAGCCATCATGGCCCGGTCTACATTCCCGCCCGAAGCCACGACGACCACCGCCTCACCCGTTCCCGCGCCCGCCAGGGCCGCTGCCAGCGCCACCGCGCCGCCGGGTTCCAGCACGATCTTCAACCGCTCAAGCGCCAGCGCCATGGCGCGCAGCACCTGGCCCTCCTCCACCACCAGCCCCGGCCCGCACAGCCGCCGCAGCACCGGCCAGGTCAGCGCACCCGGCGCAGGCGTGACGATGGCATCGCAGATTGAGCCGGTAAGCCGCTGGTTCGGAACCACTTTTCCGGTGGCCAGCGCGCGGGTCACATCGTCGAACGCCTCGGGCTCGACCGGCCGCACCCGCAGCCTTGGCGCGCGCGCCTCCAGCGCCAGCGCGATGCCCGCGCTCAACCCCCCGCCGCCGCAGGGCACCAGCACGTCCGCCCGCGTGACGCCCAGCGCAGCCGCCTGTTCGGCGATCTCCAGCCCCGCCGTGCCCTGCCCGGCAATCACCTCGGCCATGTCGAAGGGTTTGATCAGCGCATAGCCCTTCTCGCACGCCAGTCGCGCGCCAATGGCGTCGCGGTCCTCGCGCGCGCGGTCGTAAAGCATCACCTCGGCCCCCAGCGCACGGGTGTTGGCAATCTTGATCGCCGGCGCGTCCGATGGCATGACGATCACCGCCGGCACGCCCCGCTCGCGCGCCGCCAGCGCCACCGCCTGCGCGTGGTTGCCCGAGGAAAACGCCACCACCCCCGGCGGGTCCAGCGCCGTCAGCGCGTTGCGCGCGCCGCGATACTTGAAGGCGCCGGTGTGTTGCAGGCATTCGGCCTTTACCAGCACCCGGCGGCCGGCCACGGCATCCAGAAAGGGCGAGGTCAGCATCGGGGTGACGCGCGCATGGCCCTTCAGCCGTGCCGCTGCGGCCTCGATGGCTGAAATGTCAGACATTCGTGTCGCGGATCATATAAGAAGACCCAGGAAACGGTTGATCGCGCGCAGGGATTCGGGTTCGTCCAGAAAGGGGATATGGGCGCGGTCGGGCACTTCCTCATAGATCATCGCCGGGCAGCGCTCCAGCATCTCGTCGGCCACCGATTGCGTCAGCAGGTCGGAATTGGCGCCGCGGATCAGCGCCAGCGGCCGGTCGCAGCATTTCTTGAACAGCGGCCACAGATCGCCCTCCTGCGCATCCAGCGCCTTCAGGAAAGACTGGCGCAGGGCGGGGTCGTAGTTGATGTCCAACCCCTGTTCGGTGGCGATGAAATGGCGCTTCGCCTCGTCCATCCAGCGGCCGGGCGGCACGTTGACGAACCCCTCGGCAAAGCGTTCCAGCGCGATGGCGGCCTCGGCATGGCTGCGCGCCTGCGGGCGCTGGCCGATATAGTCGCGGATGCGCTGCAGGCCCAGCGGGTCCAGCACCGGGCCGACATCGTTCAGCACCAATCCGCGCACCCGGTGCGGCGCGGTGGCGCCAAGGAACATGCCGATGATCCCCCCGCGCGAGGTGCCCAGGATGGCGGTGCTTTCCAGTTGCAGATGGTCAAGCAGCGCCAGCACGTCATTGGCTTCCTGCGGCACGGCATAGGTTTCGGCGCCGGTCCAGTCGGACTTGCCGCGTCCGCGATAGTCCAGCCGGATCAGGCGCAAGGGCGGCAGATGCGGCGCCAGATAGTCGAAATCGCTACCGTTGCGGGTCAGCCCGGCGAGGCACAGAAGCGGAATGCCATGGCCCTCGTCGGTAAAGTGCAGCGAAGCGCCGTCGGCGGCGGTGAATGTCGGCATGGAACCCCCCTACGCGTGATCGGCTGCAATAGAGCATGGCGCGACGGGGCCGGCAATGGGCGCGCTACGGCGCGAAAAGGGCAGCGCGGCAGGCCAAGCCGAAAAGGTTGAAAAAGCAATGCTTGACTTTCGGGTGCCTGACATTTGGTCGCTTTTCTTTCCAATGCCTTGCAGCCGTTTCCTATGACAGTATTTCAGGAGCGCCGATGCGCTACCCAGCCGTGACCGAGCGCCTTGCCGGGCTGGGGTCAGACAAATGGGCGCTGCAATTCGCGGCGCGGGCGCGGCTGGCGGCGGGTCTGCCGGCACTGGTCCGGCAGCGCCGTGATCGACAGCGTTATCAGAGAGGGCGGCGCCGTGACGACTGGCGTGCAACCATTTGGAAAATAGAATACCGGAGAAAAAAACCCCCGCCGGTGGCGGGGGCTATCTGTCCTGTCAGAGAGACGGTCGGACCTACCCTGCGGAGGCGGGCTCGCGCTTGCCGGTATCGGCATAGATAATCAACGGCCGCGCCCCGGCATTGACCGCTTCCTCGTTCACCACCACCTCAGAGACATTCTCCATCCCCGGCAGTTCGAACATGGTATCGAGCAGGATATCTTCCATGATCGACCGCAGCCCCCGCGCGCCGGTCTTGCGGGCGATGGCACGTTTGGCGATGGCGCGCAACGCCTCGTCGGTGAAGCTGAGTTCAACCCCTTCGATGTCGAACAGACGCTGATACTGCTTCACCAGCGCGTTCTTCGGTTCCGTCAGAATGGTGATCAGCGCTTCTTCGTCCAGATCGGTCAGCGTCGCCACCACCGGCAGACGGCCCACGAATTCCGGGATCAGACCGAACTTCAGCAGATCCTCCGGCTCCAACGTCTTCAGGGTCTCGCCGATGGTGCGGTCGGCCTCGTCCTTCACATCGGCGCCGAAGCCGATGGCCGAGCCCTTGCCGCGCTGGGCGATGATCCGGTCCAGCCCGGCAAAGGCGCCGCCGCAGATGAACAGGATGTTGGTGGTATCGACCTGCAGGAATTCCTGCTGCGGATGCTTGCGCCCGCCCTGCGGCGGAACGCTGGCGACCGTCCCCTCCATCAGCTTCAGAAGCGCCTGCTGCACCCCCTCGCCCGAGACATCACGGGTGATCGAAGGGTTGTCCGACTTCCGCGTGATCTTGTCGACCTCGTCGATATAGACGATGCCGCGCTGGGCGCGTTCGACATTGTATTCGCTGGCCTGCAGCAGCTTCAGGATGATGTTCTCGACATCTTCGCCCACATAGCCGGCCTCGGTCAGCGTGGTGGCATCGGCCATGGTGAAGGGCACATCCAGGATGCGCGCCAGCGTCTGGGCCAGCAACGTTTTGCCACAGCCGGTGGGGCCAATCAGCAGGATGTTGGATTTGGACAGTTCAACCTCGCCGGCCTTGCCGGAATGGTTCAGCCGTTTGTAATGGTTGTGCACGGCGACGGAGAGCACGCGCTTCGCGTGCTCCTGCCCGATCACATAGTCGTCTAGCACGGTGCAGATTTCGCGCGGGGTGGGCACGCCATCGGCCGATTTCAGGCCCGAACCCTTGGTTTCCTCGCGGATGATGTCCATGCACAATTCGACGCATTCGTCGCAGATGAACACTGTCGGACCCGCGATCAGCTTGCGAACCTCATGCTGGCTCTTGCCACAGAATGAGCAGTACAGCGTGTTCTTGCTGTCGCCGCCGGAAGATTGAGCCATTCGTAACTCCGTGCTCGCTTGTGTGTCGCCACCTTCTGCCGGGCCATTGGTCAGAACCTAGGCCAGCCAGAGCGAGGGGGCAATGCAAAACTTTTCCGCGCGCACCCGGTGCGCCGGGCGATGCCTATTCCTTGACCGCCTCGCCCTTGCCACGGCTTTCCACGATTTCATCCACCAGCCCCCAGTCGCGGGCCTTTTCGGCGGTCATGAAATTGTCCCGCTCCAGCGCCTTCTCCACCGTCTCATAATCCTGGCCAGTGTGCTTTACGTAAATCTTGTTCAGCCGTTCCTTCAGTTCC
>SKNG01000050.1 GCA_007120685.1 Paracoccaceae bacterium
CCCATGTTCTCGAAGAATTCATAGGGCGACATGAAGGGCGCGATGATCTCCATCGCCGGGGGCGTGGGGGTGCCTTCGGGCTTTTCCATGTCCTCCCATATCTTCACCGCCGTCCCCGCGCTGGATTCATGCGCAACCATCGGATGGCAGGTGTCGGTCTGGTTTTCGACCAGCATCTTCCAGTTGCATTTGTGCATGTAGCGCAGCGGCGCCCCCGCCACCTCCAGCCGCAGCGCAGGCGACCGGTCCACCATATTGTCGAGCGAGGAAAGCGAGTCGCCGAAGAAATCCTCGAAGGAAATTCCCTCCGGCGCCATGCGGGCAAAGATGAAGCCGCGATAGTTCATCACCGCCCCCACCGGGGTCATGCCGCGCGCGGCCTCGGCCTCTTCCAGCCCCGTGCCCTCGTAGCCCTTCTTCAGCGGGATCGCCAGAAGGCAGCCATCGGTCTTGAAGGACCAGGCATGGTAGGGGCAGCGGAAGAACTTGCCGGTATTGCCGGTGCGGTCGATGGCGATCTTGGTGCCCTTGTGCGGGCAGCGGTTGTAGAGAACATGCACCTTATTATCGGTGTGGCGCACCATGATCACCGGCTGATCGGCCAGTTGCGTGGTGTAATAGTCGCCCTTCTTCGGCACCTGGCTGTCATGGCCGACATAAAGCCAGCTGTTGGAGAACAGGTGCCGGCATTCCAGCCGGTAGATCGAGGGCGAGATATACAGGTCCTTGTGCACCTGCCGGGGCTGCACCAGCGCCTCCATCGCCTGTCGCGTCTCGGGGTGGGTCATGGTCTTGCCTCCCTGTTCTCAGAGGTCCAGCTTCAGCCGCGCCGATTTCGCCCGGCTCACGCAAATCTGCATCACCTTGCCGCCGTCCCGCTCGGCCTGGCTGAGCACGACATCGCGGTGATCTGGCACGCCCTCCAGCACCTCGGTCTGGCAGATGCCGCAATCGCCGCGCTGGCAATCATACATCAGATCGATGCCTTCCGCCTCCAGAACCTCGATGATGCTCTTGCCGGGCGGGATGGTGAAGACCTGGCCGGTCGAGGCGACCTCCACTTCGAACGCGTGATCGCCAGCCTGCGGCGCGGCCTTTTCAAACAGTTCGAAATGGATACGAGCCTGCGTGAAGCCGGCCTCCAGCGCCGCCTCGCGCGCCGCGTCGATCATCGGGCGGGGGCCGCAGACATAGAGATGCGTGCCCGGCGCGGCATCCCGCATCAGGGTGGCCAGGTCCGGCGGGCCGCCTGCCTGATCGTCGAAATGCAGGGTCAGCGCCGCGCCGTGCTGCGCCTCCAACTCGCGCCGGAAGGCCATCGCCGCGGCGCCGCGGGCCGCATAGACGAAGCGATAGGGCGCGCCCCGGGCCTTCAGCGCCGCTGCCATCGAGATCAGCGGCGTGACCCCGATGCCGCCGGCCAGCAGCAGCGCCGGCGCATCGCCGTCGGCCAAGGCAAAGCTGTTCTTCGGCGCGCCGATGCTGATCCGGTCACCGGCCTTAAGCGCGTGCATATGGGATGAC
The DNA here is from genome assembly GCA_007120685.1 of Paracoccaceae bacterium. Lineage (GTDB taxonomy): Bacteria > Pseudomonadota > Alphaproteobacteria > Rhodobacterales > Rhodobacteraceae > Pararhodobacter. The sequence continues at coordinate 1,525 of SKNG01000050.1, forward strand.
CCGCCCTTGCTGCCCTGCTCCAGCAGCACGCCCAGATGATAGGCCGCCGGTGCGTCGGCATCGCCGTCCCAGTCGATCAGCGAATACGGGCGGGTGTCGCCATCGGGCAACGAAACCTCGATATGCGCGCCAGGCCGAAACCCGGGCAGACCACCCCCAGAAGCCCGAAAGGACAATGCACGCACCCGCTCGGCCGCCGGCTCTGTCCGAGTTACCTGAAGAACAATCTGGGTCTGGTTGTCGCTCACGCCGTGTCTCTTCGGTAGCTTTCCGTCTATCTATGAAATATCATATATAATATGTCAAGGTCGCTCAGCCCGCATTGCGTGCAAACTCATCTTTATTTTGCCCATCTGGGCGGCATATGGTCTGACGCCGCGCAGCGATGCGCCTTTTTTCAGAGGATCAGGCATGGTCGACACTGCTGCATCCAGCCCCGCCCGCAAAAGCGGCTTTCTGGAGGATTATCTGCTGTTCCTGCTGGCCGCCGCCAGCGCCTCGGCCAGTGCCGGCTTCCATGCCATCGTGCGCCAGCACGGGCTGCGCGTGCCCGAATGGCGTGTCCTTGCCTGCCTGCATGACAGCGACGGGCAGATGATAACCCGGCTCGCCGCGCTGGCACTGATGGAACAAAGCGCCATGACCCGGGTGGTTGAGCGGATGGAAGAGCGCGGCCTGCTGGAAAGACGCGGCGATTCGCGCGATCGGCGGCGGGTGCGGGTGTTCCTGACGGACAAGGGGCGCGCGCTGCTTGGACCGCTGCTTGGCTTGGCGCGCGAACAGGAAACACAGGTTCTTGCCAGCCTGTCGCCCGCGCAGCGCGCCGCGCTAAAGCCGATGCTGGCCAGCCTGCTTGCCGCCCTTCCAGGCAACCCCCTCGCGCCCGAGAAAGACGAAACACCGGTCAACGACTGAACGGCGACAACAGCCAGTCGATTACTTACTTGCAAACGCATGTATATTTTGGCAGGATTGGACTTGATTTGGCAGGCGCAGGCGGCGCGGCGGATCCTGCGCAATGAGGGAGAAAGATGGCAGAGCGTTCCTTCAAGGCCGAGGTCGAACATCTACGCAAGGGTGACGGCGACACGTTTACTGGCGAAGGGATCCTGGCGCTGACCAAGGCGCTTCTGGAAAACGGGGTGGGCTATGTCGGCGGCTACCAGGGTGCGCCGATCAGCCATCTGATGGATGTTCTGGCCGATGCCCAGGACCTGCTGGGCGAGTTGGGCGTGCGCTACGAGGCCAATGCGTCAGAGGCTGCGGCGGCGGCGATGCTGGCGGCCTCGGTGCATTACCCCATCCGGGGCGCGGTGACGTTCAAGGGCGCGGTGGGTGTCAACGTGGCCTCCGACGCGCTGGCCAATCTGGCGTCATCCGGCGTCACCGGCGGGGCGCTGATTATCGTCGGAGAGGATTATGGCGAAGGCTCCTCCATCATGCAGGAACGCAGCCACGCATTCGCCATGAAATCGCAGTTCTGGCTGCTGGACCCGCGGCCCAACCTGCCGTCCATCGTCAAGTCGGTGGGTGACGGGTTTGCGCTGTCCGAGGCCTCGAACACGCCGGTGATGATGATGGTGCGCATCCGCTGCTGCCATGTCACCGGGCAGTTCGCCACCCGCGACAATCAGCGCCCGCCCCTGACCGTGCGCGACGCGCTGTCCGAACCCCGCAAGGATTTCAGCCGCGTGGTGCTGCCGCCGATGTCTTATCAGCACGAACAGGACAAGGTGAAGAACCGCTGGCCGGCGGCCGAGACGTTCATCCGCGAGAACGGGCTGAACGAGGTCTTGGGGCCGGATCGGGCCAAGGTCGGCATCGTGGTGCAGGGCGGCATGTACAACGGCGTGATCCGTGCCCTGCAGCGGCTGGGGCTGGCCGATATCCACGGCCAGACCGAGGTGCCGCTGTACGTGCTGAATGTCACCTATCCCCTGGTCTCGTCCGAATTCCTGGAGTTCTGCGAGGGAAAGGATGCGGTGCTGGTGGTGGAAGAGGGCCAGCCCGAATTCATCGAACAGCAGCTTGCCACCTACCTTTACCGCGCCAAGGCCCCGGTGGCGATGCATGGCAAGGACATCTTCCCCATGGCCGGCGAATACACCGGCCAGGTGATGCTGGATTCCATCGAGAGCTTCCTGCGCCAGGCCGCGCCGGACCTGCTGCCCGGCCAGGTGCTGGCCCCCAACGAACCCGCGCCGGAAATCCCCGACCTGTCGCAAACCGTGCCGATCCGTCCGCCGGGTTTCTGCACCGGCTGCCCGGAGCGCCCCATCTTCGCGGCGCTGAAACTGGTGCAGCAGGATCTGGGCCAGCATCAGATTTCGGGCGATATCGGCTGCCACCTCTTCGCCGCCCTGCCGCCGTTCGAGGTTGGCGGGCAGACCATGGGCTACGGCCTGGGCCCGGCTTCGAACGCAGCCTTCGACGGAGGCGGTGCACGGCGCGCCATTTCCATCCTGGGCGATGGCGGGTTCTGGCACAACGGGCTCTCATCCTCGATCGGCAATATGGTGTACAACAAGTCCGATTCGGTGGCGGTGATCGTCGACAATTTCTATTCGGCGGCGACCGGCGGGCAGGACATCCCGTCCAGCCGGGCGTCGAACCCCAGCAAGGCCACGAACAACCCCATTGCCAAGGCTGTGCGCGGCGTGGGGGTGAAATGGGTGCGCGAGATCGACCGCACCTACGACGTGCCACAGATGCGCAAGGTGTTCGAGGAGGCGCTGACGACCGATTACAAGGGGCCAAAGGTGATCATCGCTTCGTCCGAGTGCATGTTGAACCGCCAGCGGCGCGAGAAGCCGCAAAAGGCCAAGGCGGTGAAGGAAGGCCGAAGGGTGGAGGCGCCGCGCTTTGGCGTGGATGAGGATATCTGCACGGGCGATCACGCCTGTATCCGGCTATCGGGCTGCCCTTCGCTGGGGCTGAAGAAGCTGGACGACCCGCTGCGCGACGACCCCATCGCGCATATCGACCACACCTGCGTGGGCTGCGGCAATTGCGGCGAGGTGGCGGATGCGGCGATCCTGTGCCCGTCCTTCTACGAGGCGCGGGTGGTGCACAATCCGGGCGGCTTCGAGCGTTGGCGCAAGGGTGTCGCGGCTCGGGCAATAGGTTGGTTGCAACGGCGGCGAGAGGAACGGCGGCTGGTCTTCCTGGATCAGAGCCAGATCGAGGCTGCGGAATGATCGGCACCTGCCATCGCAACCGGGACCAAAAGCCTTACAAAGGCTTTTGCAAATCCCTTTTTCAAGGGATTTGGTCTCGTCCAGTGCCACCTGCGGGAGAGACCTGATGAACGTGCAGACCAAGACCGCCCCGCTTGCCGCGCGCACCCCGGATCAGAGGCTCGGCGGGATCATCAAGCTGGCCATCATGGCCGTCGGCGGCCAGGGTGGCGGTGTGCTGACCAACTGGATCGAGGCGCTGGCCCGCGAGAACGGCTACGATTGCCAGGCGACCTCGGTCGCCGGCGTCGCCCAGCGCACCGGCGCCACGATCTACTATATCGAGATGGCGCCCCTTAGCGGGGGCATGCCGATCTTCTCGCTTGCCCCCTCGGGCGGGGATGTCGATGTGCTGATCGCGGCCGAGATGATGGAGGCCGGACGCGCCATCATGCGGGGCTTCGTCACCCCGGACCGCACCACGCTCATCGCCTCCACCCATCGCATGCTGGCGGTCAGCGAGAAGATGGTCCCCGGTGATGGCATCGCCGACCCCGAAGAGGTGCGCGCCGCCGCCGAGATCGCCGCGAAAACGCTGATCATGGCCGATCTGGACACGCTGGCCACCCGCCAGGGTTCGGTGATCTCGGCCTCTCTTTTCGGCGCGCTGGCCGGCTCCGGTGCCCTGCCCTTCCCGCGCGAGGCCTATGAGGCCGCAATCCGCGCCTCGGGCAAAGGAGTCGAGGCCAGTTTGCGCGCCTTCGCTGCCGGGTTCGAAGCAGCAGAGCGGGGCGTCGAGCCCGCGCAGGTGCCCGAAGCCCCGCCCAGCCCAACCGCGCCCATGGTAACCGGGCCCAAAGGGCTCGTCGCGCAATGGGAGGCATTGCTGACCCGGGTTCAGGCGCTGCCGGGACCGGCTCAGGAGATGGCGCGGGCGGGTTTGCGCAAGGTGGTTGATTTTCAGGACATTGCCTATGGCGCCGAATATCTGGACCGGGTGGAAGCCGTGCTGGCGCTGGACAGCGCTGAGCAGGGGCATGAGTTGACCAAGGAGGCCGCGAAATACATCGCCAATGCCATGGCCTATGACGATGTCATCCGGGTTGCCGATCTGAAGACCCGCAGCGCCCGCTTTGCCCGTATCCGACAGCAAATGAACGCGGGCGAAGTGATGCAGCTGACCGAATACCTGCACCCGCGCGGGGCAGAAATCGTCAGCCTGTTCCCGGCCCGGCTGGGCGCCTGGTTCGAGCGCAGCGAGCGGCGCATGGCTCGGTTCGACCGGCTGGTGAACAAGGGCCGACGGTTGCGCACCGACGGGCTGCGGGGCTTCGTGCAGCTTTACATCATCGGCATGCTGAAGAAGCGCCGGCGCGGCAACCTGCGGCACAGAACCGAGATGGCGCATATGACCCGCTGGCTGGACACGGGCCTGGGCCGGGCGGGCAGCGACTATGCGCTGGCGGTGGAAACGCTGCGCTGCCGGCGGCTGATCAAGGGGTATTCGGACACCCATGCGCGCGGCTTGTCGAAATTCGACCGGGTGATGGCGGCCATCGCGCTGGTCGAGGGCCGGCAGGATGCGGCCGACTGGGCGCGGCGCCTGCGCGAGGCGGCCTTAAGCGACGAGGAAGGCAAGGCGCTGGACGGAGCCATCCAGACCGTCCGCAGCTTTGCCGAGCCCGAGGGTGCCTGAGCCGGCCCAGGCACCCGGACACACGATCAGTCCAGCAGCCGCAACACCCCTTCGGCCATCAGCCGTACCACCAACGACTGGGTCAGGTAGCCGGTGTCCGGCAGCCCGTTGTCGCGCTGATACTGGCGGATCGCCTGCCGCGTCTGTCGGTCGAACGAACCGTCGGCCGGCCCCGGGTCATAGCCCAACTGCGCCAGCCGCTGCTGAACCATCACCCTAGTGAAGCGGGGCAGCATCAGTGCTTCTTCCGCCGCGCGCGCCGCGTCGATCTCAGGATCGGGGGCGGGAAGGGTTTCAGGCTGCGCGACCTCAGGCCGCTCCGGCGCGGTCAGGGCATCGATACGCACGGCGGCCTGATCGGCAAAGGCTCCCTGCGGGTGATCCTGCAGGTAGCGCCGATAGGCTTCGACCGTATCCAGCGCCCGGGCGGCGTCCCAGGCGGCCCGGTCGCGCAGCGCTTCGGCGCGGGCGCGCTCTTCCTCGATCTCCTGCAACCGCTGCCGCGCGACCGAAGCGAACAGCCCCTCCGGGAACCGCTCCAGATAGAGGCGCAAGCCGGCCTCGTCGCCTGCAGCGCCCGTCTCGCGCCAGAAGGCGCGGTCGCGGCGCTCCTGCTCGGCCTGGCGTTCGCGCGCCTCGGCCTCCAGTTCGGCGGCACGGCGCGCAGCCTGGGCGGAAAGCTGAAACACCTGATCGCGGGTCATGAAGCCGGTGGGGTCATGGGCATTGGCCCGCTGCCAGGCAGTTATGGCAGCGCGGCTTCCAGGGCCGAAGATGCCGTCGATGCCACGCGGGTCAAACCCCAGCAGCGTCAGTTCGCGCTGGATCGCCCGGCGCTCGTCACGGCTCAGCACCAGCGCCTCTTCCACCCGCTCAGGCGTCATCTCCAGCCGGGTCAAAGCCTCGCGCGCCGCAGCGACATGCGCGCCATCCGGGAAATCCGCGAGATAGCGGCGATAGGCGTCTTCGGTATCCGCCGCCTGGGCCTGCGCCCAGGCCCGGTTGTCGCCCTCCAGCGCCGGTTCGTGCCCTTCGGGCAGGAAGGTCAGATAGGGCGGGTCAAAGCCCTGCAGGCGCAAAGCCCGACCACGCGCGGCGGCGGCGCGCAGGTTGGTGCCGGGGCGGGCGGCGGCGCGCAGAAAGGCCTCGATCTGATCGGCCGGGCCGCTGACCAGCGTCACGCCTTGCGGCACCTCGATACGGTCCGGCAGGCCCTGCGCCAGCCCCGCCGCCGGCCGGCCGGGATAGCCGTAATCGGCAATCGCCACCACGGCCCCGCCCTGCAACCGACCGGCAACAGCCAGCGCGGTTTCCAGCCGCAATCCGGCATCGTCGACCGTCGCCAGATCCGGCGCCCGCGCATCGCTGCCCAGAAGCCAGGCCGAGCCGCCGCTGTGCAGCACATAGCCCGCAAACACCACAATCACCCGCTGATGGCGCTGGCGCTCGATCCCCTCGGCCAGGGCCGACAGCGCCGCGCGCATGGTCGGCGCGGCCAGGTCGGTGGCCATGTCGACGGCAAATCCTGCCCCCGACAGCGGCCCGTCAAGGCGTAACAGCGCCTGCGCCCCACGCGCGTCGCGCAGATGGGTATGGCCTTCATTCGTGATGATCAGGGCGGTGCCGGATGCCGCCGCCTGAACCGAGAAGGCCAGAAGCAAGCCCAGTGCCAGACCGATCTTGCGCATTGCAGTGCTCCCTTTCCCGGCGGGGCGGGATCAGTCGTAGCTGCGCAGATCCTCGATCACCTTGCCATCGTTGGGCAGGGTGCCGGGTGGCACCAGTTCGACCTTGCCCCGCAGCTTCAGCGTATCAAGAAGCGTGCCCTCATACAATTTCGGGTTGGCCGCGCGGGTTTCCACGCGCACCGTCATCACGTCCATTTCACCCTCGCGGGTGGCGACGACGCGGGCGCGGCTGACCTCCTGATGGCGGCTGACGAAATCGGCCACCTGTTCCGGGCGCACGAACATGCCCTTGATCTTCGTGGTCTGGTCGGCGCGGCCCATCCAGCCCTTGATGCGCAAGTTGCTGCGCCCGCAGGGGCTGGTGCCGGCCATCACCGCCGACAGATCGCCGGTGGCAAAGCGAATCAGCGGGTAATCGGGGTTCAGCGAGGTGACCACTACCTCGCCCACCTCGCCCTCGGCGACCTGGTCGCCGGTGCCGGGGCGCACGATTTCGACGATCACGCCCTCGTCGACGATCATGCCCTCCATCGCCTCGCTCTCATAGGCGATATTGCCCAGATCGGCGGTGGCATAGCATTGCCGGCAGGTGATGCCCCGATCAGCATATTCCTGCCGCAGCGAGGGGAAAAGCGCCCCGCCCCCCACCGCCGCGCGGGTGATGCCAAGCTTGACGCCGATCTCGTCGGCCTTGTCCAGGATCACCTTCAGATAATCCGGCGTGCCGGCATAGGCGGTGGTGCCGATATCGGCGGCGGCGCGGACCTGCAATTCGGTCTGGCCGGTGCCGGCGGGAAACACCGCCGCCCCCACCGCCCGCGCGCCGCTTTCGAACATCATGCCGGCGGGGACGAAATGGTAGGAAAAGCAGTTATGCACGATATCGCCCGCGCCGATGCCCAGCGCATGCAGGAAACGGCCCATGCGCCACCAGTCGGGCGCCGTGCGGCCGGGCTCATAGATCGGGCCGGGGGACTGGAACACATGGTCAAACCCGCCCGCCGGGCGCGTGGTCAGCCCGCCAAAGGGCGCGGCCTCGGCCTGGGCAGCCACCAGCGCCGATTTGCGCAGCACAGGCAGCGCGGCCAGCGCCTGGGCCGAGGTGACGGCGGCCGGATCGACACCCTGCAGGCTGGCGGCATAGCCCGCCGCGGCCTGCGCGCGGGCAATCTGGGCCGGCAGGGCCTGGGCCAGATCGGCGGCACGCTGATCGGCCGAGCGGGTTTCCAAGGCGTCGAAATGCTTGCTCATCGTCCCTCGCGGTGCCCTGCCCGCGCCCCCCGTTGCCTTGACCTCCGTCATGTCGACGCCCATCGCCGTCACGCCAGCCAGCGCTTGCGGCGGCGGTAGCTGCGCACGTCGCGATAGCTGCGGCGGCCCTTGTCGGACATGCCCAGGTAGAACTCCTTCACATCCGGGTTCTCGCGCAGCGCATCGGCGTTGCCCTCCATCACCACGCGGCCGTTTTCCAGGATGTAGCCGGTATGGGCGTAGCGCAGCGCGACATTGGTGTTCTGCTCGGCCAGCAGGAAGGTCACGCCCTGTTCCGCGTTCAGGCGGCTGACGATGGTGAAGATCTGCTCCACCAACTGCGGCGCGAGGCCCATCGAAGGCTCGTCCAGCAGGATCGTTTCCGGCCGGGACATCAGCGCACGGCCGATCGCCGTCATCTGCTGCTCGCCGCCCGAGGTATAGCCCGACTGGCTGCGCCGGCGTTCCTTCAGGCGGGGGAAATACTCATAGACCATCTCCAGGTCCGCCTGGACATCGGCGCGCCCTTCCCTGCGGGTGTAGGCGCCGGTCAAAAGGTTCTCTTCGACGGTCAGGTGTTCGAAGCAATGCCGCCCCTCCATCACCTGGATGACGCCCTGGCGCACCAGATCGGCGGGGTCGGCGCCGGCCATGTTCTTGCCGCGATAGAGGATCGAGCCCTTGGTGATCTCGCCGCGCTCTGACGCCAGCAGGCCGGAAATCGACTTCAGCGTGGTGGACTTGCCGGCGCCGTTGCCACCCAGCAGCGCGGTTATGGCGCCCTTGGGCACGCGCAGGCTGACGCCCTTCAGGGTAAGGATCACATGGTTGTAGATCACCTCGATGTTGTTGACCTCCAGCAGGGCTTCGGTCTTGGTCTGGGCGTCGAACATGGGGTTGATCCCTTGGCTATGGGCCGTGTCTGTCAGGCCGCCGGCTGGCATGCGTGGCGGCGAAGGGGCGGGCGCGATGCGGCTCGCGCCCGCCCGTGGGTGTCAGGCGATCAGCCGCCCGAACGCTCCAGGCACTGGGGCTCGATGTCATTCTCGGCGGCGTAGGCCAGCGAATCTTCCATCACCATTTCCATGATCATCTCGCGGTCGGAGTCGATCCAGTCGGTGATCAGGTTCCAGGTGCCGGTGTTGGCATCCCATTCCTGGATCATCGCGGCACCCGAGCCGCCGTGGTTCTGGCAGGAGACCGAGAATTCAGGGCCAAAGCCAGGCAGACCCAGCGCGGCCATCCGTTCTTCGGTCATTTCCAGACTAGCCATGCCATCGCGCATCATCGCCGCAGTGATGTTCGGCGTGCCGTGGATTTCCTGCGCGGTCCGGGCGGCTTCGGTGGCCAGCATCGCGGCATAAAGCCCGCGCGAGTAGAGCACGGTGCCGACCTCGTCACCGGTACCGGCATAGAGACCAGGCTCGATGACATAGTTCTGGATGTCGGCGTAGATCGGGTAATCGGTGCCCGTGCCGTGCATGGCCAGCGAGCGGTAGCCATGCGCCCCGTCGCCGACCGGCATCACGTCCTGCTCGGAGCCCGACCACCAGACACCGTAGAAGTTGTTCATCGGGAAGCGGATATTGGCGGCTTCCTGAATCGCGGTCGGGTTCATCACGCCCCAGCCCCACATCAGCACATAGTCAGGCCGCTCGCGGCGGATCTGCAGCCACTGGCTGCGCTGTTCCTGGCCCGGGCTGTCCACGCCCAGTGCAAGGAACTCGAAGCCCAGTTCCTCGGAAAGACGGTTCAGCGTGGGGATCGGCTCGCGCCCGTAGGCCGAATTGTGATAGACCAGCGCGATCTTCTTGCCAGCCAGCGAGCCGTCGTTTTCCGCCAGAAGATGGTTGATAATCACACTGGCGCCGTCCCAGTAGGTGGCGGGGTAGTTGAAGACCCAGTTGAACACCTCGCCGTTGACCGCGCTGGTGCGGCCGTAGCCCATCGAATGCACCGGGATCCCGTCCTGCGTGGCGCGCGGGATGATCTGATAGGTGATGCCGGTCGAAAGCGGCTGGATGATCAGCGGGTTGTCGCCGCGGATCGACTGGTAGCATTCCACCCCGCGTTCGGTGTTATAGGCGGTTTCGCATTCCGTGAAGCGGATCGGCACGCCGCCGATACCGCCGTCGCGCTCGTTCAGCAGGGTCAGGTAATCCTGATAGCCATCGGCGAAGGCGATGCCGTTGGGGGCGAAGGGCCCGGTGCGGTAGTTCAGCATCGGAAAGTGCAGCGAGTCGGCCAGTGCGGGCCCGGCTGCCACCATGGTCGCCGCAACGACTGCGGCCATTCTTGTCATTCTCATCGGTTCTCCTCCCATTGAGTTTTGATGATCGTCCTGGTTGGGTTCTTGATTTTCCCGCCCCGCGCCCGCCTAGTGCGGGAAGGGCCAGAGCCGGAGTTTCTCCTTGATGGTGCGCCACAGGGCGGTGATGCCATGCGGCTCCGTGATCAGAAACAGCAGGATCAGCGCGCCGATGATCATGATCTCCAGATGCGCGGCCAGATCGGTTGACCAGCCAAGCTGGTCGACCAGGAGCAGTTTGAGCAGCACCGGCCCCACGATCAGGAAGAAGGCGCCGATGAAAGAGCCCAGGATCGAGCCCAGCCCGCCGATGATGACCATGAAAAGGATGATGAAGGATTTTTCGATGCCGAAAGCCTCGCTCGCCTCGGCCGCGCCCAGATAGACCGCAAAGAACAAAGCGCCGGCCACGCCGATGAAGAAGGACGACACCGCGAAGGCCGAAAGCTTCGCCATCATCGGGTTCACGCCGATGATTTCCGCGGCGATGTCCATGTCGCGGATCGCCATCCAGCGGCGGCCCAGCGTGCCGCGCGTCAGGTTGCGCGCCAGCCAGGCCAGCGCCACCACGAAGACCAGACACAACAGATACATGTTGACCGCGCTGGCACGCGGACCGGTGACGGGCATGCCCAGAAACTCGCGCGTGGGCATCGAGATCATGCCGGTGGGCGAGTTGTTGTAGAACCAGGGCTGCTGGGTGAACAGCCAGATCAGGAAGAACTGCGCCGCCAGTGTGGCCACCGCCAGATAGAAGCCCTTGATGCGCAGGCTGGGCAGGCCGAACAGCACGCCCACCCCCGCCGTCACCAGCCCGGCCAGCAGGACCACGAAGACGATGCTGAGCCCGGGAAAGGCGGTGGTCAGCTTGAAGGTGGCATAGGCCCCCACGGCCATGAACGCCCCCGAGCCAAGGGACAGCTGCCCGCAATAGCCGATCAGGATGTTCAGCCCCAGCGCCGCGATGGCGTAGATCAGGAAGGGCAGCACGATGGCATTGGCCCAGTAATCGTTGATCACGAAGGGCATGACCAGAAAGGCGAAGGCCAGCACCATGTAATAGGCGATGCGGTCGCCACGGATGGGGAAGGTCTGGTTGTCGGCGGCGTAGCTTGTCTTGAAGTCGCCGGCTTCGCGGTAGATCATGGCTCAGACCCTCTCGATGATCTTTTCGCCGAACAGCCCCTGCGGGCGGAACAGCAGGAACACCAGCGCCAGCATGTAGGCGAACCAGTTTTCGGTCGCGCTGCCGACGATCGGCTGCATGAAGAAATCGAAGAGCTTCTCGCCCACCCCGATGATCAGCCCGCCGACAATCGCGCCGGGGATCGAGGTGAAGCCTCCCAGAATCAGCACCGGCAGCGCCTTCAGCGCGATCAGCGACAGGCTGAACTGCACCCCTGACTTCGCGCCCCACATGATGCCGGCAACCAGCGCCACGATCCCGGCCAGCGACCAGACCAGCACCCAGATGAAGCGCAGCGAGATGCCCACCGACAGCGCGGCCTGGTGGTCATCGGCCACCGCGCGCAGCGCCCGGCCCTGTTTGGTGTATTGCGAGAAAATCACCAGGCCGATCACCAGCAGGCCGGCGATGACGGCCGCCCATATCTCCAGTGTATCGACGAAAAAGCCGTAGCCGAACCAGGCGAAGGTCAGGTCGTCCACGGTTTCCGACATGCCCTGCGGGATGCCGACATCCATGCGCTTGACCTCGGCGCCCCACATGATGTCGCCCAGCCCTTCCAGGAAATAGGCGAGCCCGATGGTGGCCATGAACAGGATGATCGGCTCCTGGTTGACCAGATGGCGGAAGATGTAGCGTTCGACCAGCCAGGCAAAGGCCACCATTACCGCAACCGTGCCGATGATCGCCACGACGGTGGGCAGGGTGAAACCGAAATGGTGCAGCCTGGTGCCGAAGATGGCGTTGATCAGATGCGAGAACGGGATCTGCCCGGTCTGCAGCCCCACCAGCGTCAGCGCGGCAAACAGTGCCATCACCCCCTGGCTGAAATTGAAGATGCCGGACGCCTTGAAGATCAGCACGAAGCCCAGCGCCACCAGCGCATACATGACCCCGGCGGCGAGGCCGTTGACGGCCGCTTCCATGGCGAAAAGTAGCGTATCAGGCATCGCTGCCCCTCCCCCCGATGCGGACCGTGATGCCCCTCTTAGTCATGCTGCACCCCCAGATAGGCCTTGATGACCTCTTCGTTGCTGCGCACCTCGTCAGGCGAGCCGTCGCCGATCTTCTTGCCGTAATCCATCACCACCACGCGGTCCGACAGATCCATCACCACGCCCATGTCGTGCTCGATCAGGACGATGGTGCTGCCGAACTCGTCGTTCACATCCAGGATGAAGCGGGACATGTCCTCCTTTTCCTCGACATTCATGCCGGCCATGGGTTCATCAAGCAGCAGGATCGAGGGTTCCGCGGCCAGCGCGCGGGCCAGTTCAACCCGCTTCTTCAACCCGTAGGGCAGGCGCGCCACGGGCGTCTTGCGGATGTGCTGGATTTCCAGAAAGTCGATGACCTTTTCGACCTTCTCGCGGTTTTCTTCTTCTTCGCGCGCCGCCGGCCCCCACCACAGCGCCTGGCTGAAGAAGCCCTTATTCATGTGGTTCAGCCGGCCGGTCATGATGTTGTCCAGCACCGACATCCCTTCGAACAGCGCGATATTCTGAAAGGTCCGGGCAATGCCGGTGCGCGCCACCTGATAGGGGCGCATGCGCGGGCGCAGGTGGCCCTTGTACCAGACCTCGCCTTCCTGCGGGTGGTAGAAGCCGGAAATCACGTTCAGCATCGACGACTTGCCGGCGCCGTTGGGGCCGATGATGGCGCGGATCTCGCCCCAGCGGATGTCGAAGCTGATGTCCTTAATCGCCACCACCCCGCCAAAGCGCAGCGTGATGTTCTTCATCTCCATCGCCACGCGACCGATCTTGCGGCCGTCGGCGGTGGTGTAACCTTCGTCCCTGTTCACATCGAGCATCGCTCACAACCTCCCGACAAGGCCGACAACCAGCCCGTAGGCGATCATCGACCCGATGATGTAGTGAAGCCGCGCGAGCGGCAGGCCCGGCCACAGGGATTGCAGCGACAGGATGCCGAAGGCGCCGGTTATCGCCCCGCTGATCGCCGGCTGCATGAAATCCGGAAAGAACCGGACAGTGGCGAAGGACAGCACCAGCCCGGCCACCGCCCAGAAGGCCGCCGCGACATGGGAAGACGGCTTCGGCCCAGGGGAAGGCTGGGTCATTGCGCGGCCACCTTCTGCGGGGTCACGTCGCGCACCTTGGCGTCACGGATTTCCAGCGTCGCCTTGAGCCGGCCCTTGCGGCCGTCTTCATAGGTGACTTCGGTTTCGGTATAGATCTCGTCCTTGCCGCCATAGAGCGCGTCGATCAGATCGGCGAATTTCTCTTCCACGATGCGCCGGCGCACCTTTCGGGTGCGGGTCATCTCGCCGTCATCGGCATCGAGTTCCTTGTGCAGCACCAGGAAGCGATGGATCTGGCAGCCGGCCAGCATGCGGTCCTCGGCGACGCTGGCGTTGACCTCTTCGACATGGTTCTGGATCATCTCCAGCACGCGCTTGTGCCCGGCCAGTTCCTGATAGCTGGAATAGCCGATATTGTTGCGCTCGGCCCAGTTGCCCACCGCCGTCAGGTCGATATTGATGAAGGCCACGCAGCGGTCGCGGTTGTTGCCGAAGACCACGG
>SKNG01000398.1 GCA_007120685.1 Paracoccaceae bacterium
CAGCCCCCAGCCAGAACTCAGCCGCACGGCGCGCGACAGCGCCGCGCGGCGTCTCGCCCCTACCGCCTGGCCGACCAGCGTCTCTGCCGCAAAGGCGAAACCATCCAGCAGATAGGCCATGACGGTCAGGAACTGCATCAGGATCTGATTGGCGGCCAGCACCTCGTCGCCCCGCCCGGCGGCGATGAACAGGAAGCTGGTGAAACTGGCCTGCAGCAGCACCGAGCGCAGCATGATGTCGCTGTTGACCGAGGCCATGCGCCGCAGCCTTGCTGCATCGAACACCCGGGCAGCGGTGGTGACGAAGGCGCCCCGGCACAGCCACAGGCCCAGCGCCAGCCCGGCATATTCGGCGATAAGCGAGGCCACGGCCACCCCCGGCACGCCCCAGCCCAGACCCAGCACGAACCAGATGTTCAGCGCGATGTTCAGCCCGCCGATGACCAGTTGCAGCGCCAGAACGGCGCGGGTGCGCTCGATGGCGATCAGCCAGCCGGTGATGGCATAGCCGGCGATGGCGGCGGGCGCGCCCCAGATGCGGATGTCGAGATAGGCGCGGGTCAGGTCCTCGACCGCCTCGCTGGCGGGTGCCAGGCGGAAGGCGCCCCAGATCAGCGGCATCTGCAAGGCGATCAGCACCGCACCGGCGGCTGCGGCGATCAGGAGGCCGCGCTTGAGCACCGCGCCCGCCTCGCCCAGATCGCCGGCGCCGAAGGCCTGCGCGGCAAGGCCAGTGGTGCCCATGCGCAAAAAGCCGAAAACCCAGTAGACCGAGGCCAGGATAACCGCCCCCAGCCCCACGGCGCCAATGGGCGCGGCCTGGCCCAGTTGGCCCACAACGGCGGTATCGGCCAGACCGATCAGCGGGATCGAGAGATTGGCCAACACGATGGGCAGCGCGATGCGCAGCACCCTTGCATGGGTCAGGGGCGCGCCGGAAAGACGGGCGTCGTCCGGCGCCGCGGATCGGTTCATGGTGCCGCCGTGGGGTGAAAAGGGCCTTCGAAGGCCCTTTGGCGCCTGCTTCCGCCGACGCGCCCCGGCCCGGGCGCAGACACACCGCGCCGGGCGCAGCCCGCGCGGGCAGACGGCGTTTCGAAACGCCGTCCAGCGGCGGCGGTGGCGCTCATTCCGGTTTGGCGCGCGCCGGGATCAGAAAATGCCCGGTCGCCTGGGCAAAGATCCGGTTGCGGTTGTCCTGCCAGGCCTCGACATGCACCGAGGCATAGCGCCGCCCGGACCGGTTGACCCGCGCCCGCGCATAGGCGTCGCGCGGCAGGCCGGAACGCAGGTAATCGACGGTGAAATCGATGGTCTTGGGCAGGCGCGGCAGATGCTCGGCATCCAGCACGCGCGGGTCCAGCTTGCCCGTTTCCATCTCTTCCCACAGCATCGACCAGCTGAGTTCGATGATTGCCGTGATCTCCAGAAAGGCCGAGGTCACGCCGCCATGCAGCGCCGGCAGGAACGGGTTGCCGATCAGCTTTTCGTCGAAGGGCAGCACGGCGGTCAGTTCATCCCCGCGCCGGTCGAACAGGACCCCGAGGAAATGCGCATAGGGAATGCCGCCGGCCAGCACGCGCAGCGCCTTGTCGCGGCGTTCCTTGATGACCTGCACGGGTTCGGGCTTCGCGCGGTTCATGCTGCCCCCCCGGTCTGTGCGCCCGGTTTCTGGCCGCCAGGTTGCGCCTCGCCCTCGGCCAGCGCGCGGGCCGAGGCGCCGGCCTCCATGGTAAAGGCGGCCGTGACCGTGGCCACGGGCAAGCCATCCTCGCGCGCGGTGTCCTCGTCATGGGCAGAGGCCCGCACGAAGGCGACGCTGCGGGTGGCGTGATAGCATTCGGCGCGCGCGATGATCCGCTGCCCGGGCCGGGCCGCGCGCATGTAGTCGATGCGCAGATCCAGCGTCGCCGTGCCGCGTGCGCCGGGATAGGACAGCACCGCCGCCCCGCAGCAGGTATCCATCAGCGCCGAAACCACACCGCCGGAAATCACCCCGGTTGCCGGATCGCCCACGAAACGCGCGTCATAGGGCATCGAAATGACCGCGCGACCGTCGCCGATTTCCTCCAGCTGCATGCCCAGCGCCCGTGCGTGGGGGATCGCCTCGATGAAACGCTGGGCACTCGATTTGTCGGTCATTGCGCGTCTCTCCGTTGTCGCCACCAAAGGGGGCGGCCTGCCCGCTGCGCCTTGTAATGCAACGCCGCCCGCAGACGTGCAACCGCCGGCCGGACCGCGCCAGCCTATCCGCATTCGCGGCGCCGTCGCGGGTAACGTCGCGTCGCTGCGCACCGGCACCTGTTGCTGCGATGTTGCGCGGCAAAGGCGGGCTGCTAGGGTTACGCCCTTGGCATTACTGACCCCGAAGGAGACCCCGATGGCCCTGCCCGCCACTACCAAGGCCCTTGCCCTGCGCGCGGGCGGCTATGCCGCCGGCCCGATGGCCGCCGTGCCGGAACGCATGGGCGACCATGTCGAACTGGCCGAGATACCGCTGCCGGCGCTGAAACAGGGTCAGGTGCTGATCGAGGTGCTCATGGCGCCGGTCAACCCCTCGGATCTGTTCTTCGTGCAGGGCAGCTATGGCCAGCCGCGCGTGCAGGGCAATGCCGCGGGGTTCGAGGGGGTGGGCCGTGTACTGGCCTCGGGCGGGGGCAAGACGGCGGAAGCGCTGGTCGGCGCGCGGGTGGCGTTTCTGGGCACCGTCACCGGCACCTGGGCCGCGCATGCCATCAGCGATGCCGCGCTCTGTATCCCGCTGCGCGACGACCTGCGCGACGAGGATGGCGCGGCGCTGATCGTCAACCCGCTGACCGCCGTGGCGCTGCTGGAACGGGTGCGCGAGGCGGGTAGCGATGCCTTCTTCCTGAACGCCGCGGGCTCGCAACTCGGCCGTCTGATCCTGGGCCTGGCAAAGGACCAGGGGCTGAAGGCGCTGGCGGTGATTCGGCGTGACCGCGACGCGCAGGCGCTGCGCGATCTGGGCGCGGCCGAGGTGCTGGTGTCCTCCGCCGCCGATTTCGCCGCGCAGGCCGGCGCGGCGATCAAGGCGCACAAGCCGCGCGTGCTGCTGGATGCCGTGGGCGATCAGATCACGGCGGAGCTGTTCTTCGTCATGCCCTCCGGCGCGCAATGGGTGGTCTATGGCAAGATGAGCGACGAGGCGCCGAAGCTGGATCAACTGGGCCAGTTCATCTTCATGAACAAACGGATCGAGGGCTTCTGGCTGTCGCGCTGGCTGCCCGCCGCCCCGCCGGAACGGCGCGCGGCGGTAATCGCCGATGTGCAGGAACGCTTTGCCTCGGGCGCCTGGGAAACCCGGGTCGCCAGCAAGCTGCCGCTGGCCGAGGCGATCGAGGGTATCCTGCCGGCACTGGACGAGAGCGCGGGCAAGGTGATGCTGGTGCCCTGAGCGCCGCCCGCCAACGTGCCCGGACAACGCGCCCGGACAACGCGCCCTGCCCCCGGGCTATCGCATTTGGCGCCGCAACGTTGCATCGATGCGCGTTTCGCGCTGTCCATTCCGACCGTTCGCCTGGGCCGTCGCGCGCAACGCGCCTTCGAAGGCGCGTAGAACGGGCTTTCGAAAGCCCGTGTCCCGGCGGTGTCCGTGGTCTTGCGGTCACATGCGACAACCCTTGCCTCTGCCGGCCCGGGCTTCCCCTTGGTGATGCCATGCGCTATGGCGGGCACCGACCAGACCGGAGTGCCCGCCATGCCCGCCGCCCCCGCCGCCCAGGCCAGACCCACCGCCTGCCTTGTCCTTGCCGATGGCACCATCCTTTACGGGCGCGGCTTCGGGGCAACCGGCGTCACCGTGGCGGAACTGGTGTTCAACACCGCGATGACCGGCTATCAGGAAATCATGACCGACCCCTCCTATGCCGGGCAGGTGGTTACCTTCACCTTCCCCCATATCGGCAACACCGGCACCAATCCCGAGGATGACGAGACCGCGGACCCCGTCGCCGCCGGCATGGTGGTGAAATGGGATCCCACGGAACCCTCGAACTGGCGCGCGGCCGGGCATCTGCCCGACTGGCTGGAAAAGCGCGGGCGCATCGGCATCGGCGGGGTGGACACGCGGCGGCTGACCCGCGCCATCCGCCAGCAGGGCGCGCCGCATGTAGCGCTGGCCCATGACCCCGAGGGACGTTTCGACATCGAGGCGCTGGTGGCGCAGGCGCGGGCCTGGCCGGGGCTGGTGGGGCTGGATCTGGCGCGCGAGGTTACCTGCGCACAAAGCTACCGCTGGGACCAGATGCGCTGGGCCTGGCCGCAGGGATATGCGCCGCAGACCGACCCGCAGCACCGGGTGGTAGCGATAGACTATGGCGCCAAGCGCAACATTCTGCGCTGTCTGGCCAGCGCGGGCTGCGCGGTGACGGTGCTGCCGGCCACGGCCACGGCCGAGGACGTGCTGGCGCTGAACCCGGACGGGGTGTTCCTGTCGAACGGGCCCGGCGATCCTGCGGCGACGGGGGAATACGCCGTGCCGATGATTCGCGGCGTGCTGGAACGCGATCTGCCGGTCTTCGGCATCTGC
>SKNG01000124.1 GCA_007120685.1 Paracoccaceae bacterium
CTGGCTGTGAAGATGGATCAGCATGCCCCTGCCCCGTCCCGAATGTCCCTCAAGACCAGTCTTGCCATGAAGAGGGCAGATCGCCGAGGGGAAATGTGATCATCCGGGATCGAACACCTAGCCGCGGTGCCGAGGCGCAGCCTTTATCGTGCATTGACTTAAGATCAACGCACGCCTCAAGAATCATTGACGAAAACTTGACAAGCCGTGATAGTAAAGCGTTGGCTTTTGCCTTCAAGTGTTGGGGTGATTGTGGGCCAGTCGGGGCAACTGGCGGTCTTTTCGATCATAGAGTGGTGTTGTGCATCATGGTGGGTGTGATGGACCAACACTATAAAAGCCTTGGCGCACCGGCGATTCAACGTCCAAGCTGGCGCGCGAAATCGATGACGGGAAAGTCCGGGTTGGCTCGTACCGCGCGGGGGCCCGTGCCCAAGCGCGTGGTCATCCTCGGCAGCCGCGGCCTGCCTCCCAGCCATGGCGGTTTCGAGTCGCTGGTGGCCCGGCTCGCACCCTGGCTGCTTCAGCGAGGATGGAGCGTAAAGGTCTATTGTCAGGATGAAACGCCTGAGGGCGGGCCAAAGGAATGGAACGGCGTCAGTCTGGTGCAGGTCCGGACCCGCACGCCCGGGTCGCTTGGCTCTGTCGAGTTCGACCTGCGTTCCACGCTGCGTGCGCTCGACAAAGAAACCGTCGTTTTGACGCTCGGATACAATACCGCGATCTTCGGCCTTTTCTACAAGCTCTATGGCGTAACCAACGTCGTCAACATGGACGGGCTGGAATGGAAGCGAAGCAAATGGTCGCTTCCGGTGCGCTGGTGGTTCTGGCTCAATGAACGTGCAGCGACGAAACTGGCAAGCCACATGATTGCCGACCACCCGGCAATCGCCGAACGGCTTGAGCGGATCAGCAAGTCGGCGGCATTCACAATGATCCCCTATGGTGCGGAGGACGTTCGCGGCACCGACCCTGCCCCGCTTGCCAAGCATGGTCTCGTCTCCGGCGGCTACGCGCTCGTCATCGCGCGGGTCGAGAAGGAGAACCAGATCCTCCAGATCGTCCGGGCCTTCTCGCGCCGCGAGCGGGGCATTCGGCTGGTAGTGCTGGGAAATCTCTATCCCGATGTGTGCCCCTATCATGCCGCCGTGCGCGATGCGGCCAGCCCGGAGGTGATATTCCCCGGCGCCATCTACGATCCCGCAACGGTCGCGACCCTGCGCGAACATGCCGCCTTCTACCTGCACGGGCATACGGTCGGCGGCACCAACCCTTCGCTGGTCGAGGCGCTGGGCGCAGGCTCCCCGGTGGTGGCGCATGACAACCCCTTCAACCGTTGGGTTGCAGGGGCCGAACAGGTCTATTTCACCGATGAAGCCGATCTCGACGCGCGCATGTCGGAGCTTCTGGCAGCGCCCGAGAGGCTGCAGGCGATGTCTGCCGAAAGCCGGCGCCGCCACGCCGAGAACTTCCAGTGGGAACCGGTTCTACAGGCCTACGAGCAGACGCTGCTGGAAATGGCCCATGCTGCAGCGCCCGCCAAACAGGAACAATAGTGATGGAGCAGCCGAATGCGTTCCGGCCGGAGCCGAACAGCCCGCCGCCCGGACAGGGTGACGCCAGCCCGCTTGACGAGGATATGATCACGACACGCGCGGCAGGCTATCCGACCACGGTGGCTTGCGCATCGGATATTCCGTTCCAGACCATTTCCGACGAATACGCTGCCGTCCAGCAGCAGGTGAACATCCAAAAGGTCGATCGCTTCGTCTTGCCGCTTCTGCGCGACATCGGGGCCCGGCGGGTTCTTGACGCCGGCTGTGGCGTTGGCACCATGGTCACGCATCTGAACACGCTGGGTTTCGATGCCTATGGCTTCGATCTGATGGAAAGCGTGTCGCGCTGGTCCCAACTCGACCTGCCCCGCGAACGCTTCGTCGCGGTCGAACCGATCGGG
Source organism: Paracoccaceae bacterium (assembly GCA_007120685.1). Classification (GTDB taxonomy): domain Bacteria; phylum Pseudomonadota; class Alphaproteobacteria; order Rhodobacterales; family Rhodobacteraceae; genus Pararhodobacter. The sequence continues at coordinate 1,958 of SKNG01000124.1, forward strand.
GCTGTCCTGCCCTTTGCCGACAAAAGCTTCGATGCGGTCTTCTCTTTCGGCGCGATCGAACATGTCGGCACCACCAACGGCCACAGCGAACGCCGCGCCGACTATCACGAGGTTCGGACCGCCTGGGTCAGGGAACTGTTCCGGGTTCTGCGTCCGGGAGGAGCGATGCTGCTTGCCGGCCCCAACCGCAATTTCCCCGTGGATGTTGCGCATGGCCCCGACAGCCGCGCGCTGGGTATAGAGAGATGGCTAAGCAGCAAGCTGAGGATCACGGTTCATCGTCCCTGGGGCGAGAATTTCCTGTGGGGCTATGGGGACGTCCGGCGCTATTGCGCGGACCTGCCCTGCCGGATCGAGGGCATCTCGATTCACGGCTACATCGGCTTCTCACGGGTGCCGAAACCATTCGCTACGCTTGCTGAGTCCTATGTCAGACGGCTTCCGTCCCCGCTGCTTGCCACCGGGTTCAATCCATGGGTCTGCGCTCTGGTCACGCGGACCGAATGAACTTGAAACCCTCGGTCTCGGTCGTCATCGTCGCCTGGAACGGTCGCGCCATTCTCGAACGCTGCCTCGAGTATCTGTTCGCACAGGTGTCCCCGCCCTCGTTCGAGGTGATCATTGTCGACAACGGCTCCGCCGACGGCGCGCCAGAGATGGTGGAGACCCGCTTTCCGCAGTGCCGGCTGATCCGTAGCGGCGCAAACCTCGGCTTTGCCGGCGGCAACAATCTGGGCTTTACGCAGACGCGTGGCCATTATGTGCTGCTGCTTAACCCCGATGTGTATCTGACCGATCCCGACACGCTGCTGCGGCTGAGCGCCTATCTTGACGAGAACCCCCGTCTTGCCGGTGTGGGATGCCGACTGACCTATGCCGACGGGCGCCACCAGGTTGGCGACGCAGGTTACCGACCCACCCCCTGGACGCTGATCATGCATGGTCTCGGCGCCTCGCGCATAATGCCCGGGGTGCGCGGGCTTTTCCTGACACGTCTTGCGCAGACGAAGGCGATGGAGGTGGATTGGGTATCCGGCGCCCTCTTCCTCGTGCGGCGCGCGGTTATCGACGCCGTTCATGGCCTCGATACCAGCTTCTTCCTCTACGCCGAGGATGTCGAATGGGGCTGCCGCATGCGGCGGGCGGGGTGGGAACTGGCTTATCTGCCCGACCTCAGCGCGATCCACCTGCAGGGCGGCACCCAGGGTGACAGCGCAGCGCTTGGTGCAACGCCATCGCTGCGCTGGATAGACGCGCTGGCCCATCTTTACTCACGTGAGAATGCGAACGGCTTCTGGGCCTTTCGGCTGGGCCTTGGCGTGGGGCTTGGTCTGCGGGCGATCGTCTTCGCGCTGTTGGGGCTGTTGTATGCAAGCTGGCGCCCCAGAGCCCGGGCGATGGCCAGCTTCTCGCGTCACATCCTGACGATGCCGGCACCCCGCTAGAGGGAGATGATAGCAGGTTGAATCGCGCTTGAACCTTTCCCGCCTGCGCTTGCGAGGGGTGCCGCTCAATCAGAAGTCATCATGCTCTAAGCTGCTGCCGGCGCTGATGGCGACCCCGCGCGATGCCGCGCCCGTTCCACGGCTTCCACTAGCGCCCGGGCGCTTGCTTGCCAGTCGAACTGCGCAAGATGCTGCGACAGCGCGGCCCGGTCGACCGGCTTCGGCGTGGCGATGGCCTCGTCCAGCAATCGCGCGAGCCGTTCTGCCGCATCGGGCGCATGCGGGTCGAAGAACGACGCGAAATCGCCTGCCGTGTCAGGAATTGCAGTGGTGTCACTGGCCACCACCGGAAGACCCGCGTTCAACGCCTCGATGATCGGAATGCCGAACCCCTCGCCTGCGCTGGGAAAGCCCAGCACGGCCGCTGTTGCGTAAAGCGCGCGCAGTTCCTTGGCCGAGACGTCCTGACGGTGCGCGACCCAAGGCAGACCTGCAAGCCGCGCGCAGCTTGCCGCACTGCGGAAATCGGGCGTGCCCACGACCACGAGCCTTCTGTCCGGGGTCCGCATGCGCGCCACCGCATCGACCAGCAGATCAAGATTCTTGCGAGGCTCGATCCGGCCTACGAAAAGCACGGTCCGGCCATCGCTCTGGCGCGCCGGCGGCGGGCCGGCGGCATAGCCATTCGGGGCAAGAAAGACCCTTTCTTCCGGCACCCCGTAGAGGCGCAGAAGTTCCCGCCGGGTCCAGGCCGAAGGAACCACGACCGTCTCTGCCCGCGCCACGGCATGCCGGACCAGCAGTCGCAGCCGCCAGCGCATGGCGGCAGGAAAGAACTGTGGATGGCTCTCGAACATCAGATCATGGATCACCGGCACCTGCCGGCGACGCAGCAGCGGCGGGCCGTGATACTGAAACAGCGCCAGATCGATCTGGCGCCGCAGCAGCACCGCCGGCCAGAACAAACCCAGGCGCGCCGAGGCCCGCCGAAACGGGATCCGCCGCCACGCCGCATTGGCGAAGCCCTGAAAGGGCGCGAAGCTTTCTTGGTCATGGCTGTAGATCAGCCATTCGATATGCGGCGTCAGCGGGATCGCCCGCGACACCGTCTCCAGCAGCCAGGTGCGGGTCCCCTGCGGCCGGCCATCCAGCACATGCGCATCGACAGCCACACGCATGCCCCGGGTCGGTAACGGCGCTGGGCGCGCGGGCGCGTCACCCATCGACAGGCAACGCGCCCAGATGATCAGGGGGCGAACCCGGCGCAACCAGCCCGGCCTCGGCCAGCCAGGGCACCGGCACGGGCGCCGCCGCCCGCGCCGCCTCGGGACGCGGCAGGAAGCGCGCGCGCGTGCTGGACGCGGCGGCCGGAAACAGCGGGTCCCCGACAAGATCCGGCACGCCGCCGACAAGCGCGTTCCATTCTGATATCGAAACACCCCGCCAGTTCGTCGGGGCCCAATGGCCCAACGCGCCGCCGCGCGCATGATGGAGCAGGTTGTTGCCGATTTCATGGGGGCGCGATGCCGCCGTCGCCTCGACGAATATCACCGCCGCCTCGGGATTGGTCGCGCTCATGATGTTATTGAAGATGCGATTGCCCACCGGGCGCTCCATGTCCCGGGTGAAATCCGAGGCGAGCGAAACCTCGGATTTGTAGGCGTGCTGGCCACCGCTGTCGATCATGTTCCCGACAAGTGTATTGTGAAACACACCCGTCCGCGAGGCATCGAACAGGTTCACCCCGGCCCCGTCATTGTCGAAGCAGATGTTGAAGGCGATCAGGTTGTCGTCGCACCACTGGTCGGCCTGGATGCCGTTGCCGTCCTGTCCCGTGGTCTCCTGGGTGCCAGAGACGATGTTGAAGGCAATGACATTGTGCTTGCCGAAAGGCCGGTCCGGCGTGCGGCAGAAGGTATGGATCCCCGAGCAGCCAGACAGCTGCCGGCCGCTGCCGTGGACCCTGTTGCGCAGCACGATGTAATGGCTGCCGTCGATTTCCATGCCATGCATGCCGTTGTCGGTGATGACATTGCCTTCGATCAGGGTCTCGACGCCGGGCGCGGCGTTAATCTCGTCGATGGCAATGCCATGGGTCCGGTTTCCCGTCAGCGTATTGCCGATCAGCCTGTGAGCCGCGCCGGCACCATCGCCGATCCATATGCCGAGGCCCGAGTCGCGCACCGACACGCCTTCGACGGTGATGGCTTCGGAACCGCGCCGCAGGATGACGCCGGAATGCCGGGCGCCGCTCACCTGCACCCCGGTCAGCACCACATGGGCGGCGCCCTCGAAGACGATGGAATTGGTGAAGGTGACGCTATCGGGCTCTTCCGGCCGCAGCCGGATGGGCGCTTCCGCAGTCCCGCGGGCACGCACGATCATCGAGCGCCGCCAGGTTCCGGGGGCGAGCAGGACCTCGTCACCGGGCGCGATCGCGTCCCAGTCCACATTGGGACGGTCGATGCGATGAACCCGCCCGGTGCCGGCCGCAACCCAGCCCGGTGCCGAAAGCAGGCCCAGCGCGAGGGCCATGCGGGCCATGTCACGGCGCGACATCGCCGTGGCAAGCCCGTTTTGTCGCCATGCGCCGAATCTCGGTTGTCTCATGCCGTTCCTTTCTCGCGTTCGAGGGTCTTCAACGCCGTCGCGATGGCGCGGCGCTTGTGTGCCTGAAACACTTTACGCCATATCATTCTTGCCAGACGTGGCGAAACCGGGGCTGCCACCTCTGCCAGCCGCAGTGGCAGACGTTCGCCTGTCACCGCAAAGGCGGCATCGGCCAGGCCGTGGCGCAGCGGGCGGTGCAGCGGGGCTGGCCCCGACAGCCCGAGGCCCCGAAGCGTTTCCAGCAGATCGGGCCGGCTGTGCCACCATCGCACCAGCGCTTCTCCCTCCCGCTCGGCGATGCGCAACAGCTGCCCCTCGTCGAGCAGGTGCCAGTGATAGCCCAGTGCCTCCGGGCGATAAAGCAACTGCAGCCCGTGCTGATGCATCCGCTCGCCCAATTCGATGTCCTCATGCCAGCGCAGGGCGGGGTCGAAACCGCCGACCTGGGCCAGGAACGCTGACTTGACCGAAACATTGCAGGTGAAGAAGCTGGTCCAGTGCACCGCTTCCTGGCCGGCAAGCGGCGCGAAGGACGCATCATGGTGAAGCGGCGAGAACGGGCTGTCTGCATAATCGGGATGGATGGTCATCCGTCCCAGGACAGCCACATGCGGGTCGCGCGCCGCGGCATGCGTGTCCAGATGCGCGCCGAGCAGCCCGGGGGCGGCGATGGTGTCGTCGTTGATGAACAGCAGCAGCGGCGCGGCGGCGTGTTCGACACCGCGATTGCGTGCCGCATTGGCCCCCGCGTTCTGCTGCCAGACGTACTTCACATTCAGCTCCGGGCGGCTGGCGGCGGCAGCCTCGGTATCGTCGCGAGAGCCGTCGTCGACCACGACAACCTCGAAAGCCTCTGGCGGCACTGTCTGTTCGGCCAGTGCGGTCAGACAAAGCCGGACGGCCGCGGCGCGGTTGTAGGTCGGCATGATCACCGAGATCCGGGGTGCGCTTGCCATCACTGGCTGCTCCCTGTGCCTGGGCATGTCATGACTGCCGCTCGGGCGCCAGCGCCACGCGGCGTTCCATCCGCTGCAAGGCAGGCCCAAGGCGCCGCCGGATGCGGCGCCATTGGAGGAAGGAATAAAGCGAATCCCGGATCGGTTCTGCCCCGAACTGCAGGTATATCAGCAACGCCGACAGACGCTCTGGATCGGTGGTGATCAGCGTTCGGTCCATGCCCTGCCCGTCATCCACGAAGGCGAGCGTCCGCAACGTGATGAGATGGGCAAGCTTGCGCCTTCCGCGATAGGCCTTGTCCAGATACATGAACATGCCCTGTGCTGTCCGGGGGTCGCCGGGAACCCGCACAAGGCAGGCGCATCCGACAAGGCGATCGTCATCGTAGACCAGTGTGGTGCTGCGTGGCGACACAAGCTGGCTCAGAAGTTCATCGCGCAACCGCTTTTCGGACCATACGCCGAAGCCGGATTCGCGGTTTAGAAGGTCGACCCAGGCCGCCAGTTCGCGCTCGTCTTCGTAGCTCTTGACGACGAAGCCATGAGGCATTTCCGGAAAGCGGTTCCACACCCGCAACACCTGGTCGCGGCTGAGATACATCTTGACCTGCTGCTGATAGATCGCCGCGCGCAGTCGCCGATAGATCGACCGTGGCAGCCTCGACCACAGCGACCTGGCCGCGATCCGATCACGCGCAGCCGCAGCCTCTGTCCCGTGATCAGGCATAAGACACGACTTCTCCTTTCGCCGCGGCGTCGAACCTTTCGGTCCCTCGGTCCGTAGCCCGTGGCAAGCGTTTCCTCAGCCGGACCGCCATCCCGCAGGACAGGTCACGGTTGCCGGCCACAGCACCGAAAGCATATCCTCGGCCCTCGCCGATGTCACTGCGTCAGCATCTCCAGCCCGTCCTCGTCGGTTTCGGCATCCCTCCGGCTGACGATAAGGACGTCATCGATCCCCAGCATGGTCAGCGCGTCGGCCGGTTCGGCCGCCTCGGCCCCGGCGCGGAGCACCTGCAGCACGAAGCCACGCCCCCTTCCGTCCAGGATCAGCCGGCTCGAGCCCGTGATGTTGACGATCTCCTGTTGCGCGCGCCGTTCAACCTGAAGATTCGCAACACCAAGTCGCGCATCGCGCAGTTCGCGCTGGGCCTCCACCACGAAATCGTTCGTCGCCGACGCGATGTCCTGATCAAGCTCGCTCAGCGCCGCGCGGGTCTGGTTGCGCAGGATTTCAGACTGCAACAGGCTGGTACGGGCGCGGCTGGCATCGCGGATCAGGGTGTTGACGCGCTCTGCCGTTGCCAGACCGCGATCCCGCAGATCCTGCAGCGTGGCGCGTTCTTCCTCAAGCTGGTCAAGATACTCCAGTTCCTCGGCGATCCGGGCGTCATGGGCATCGAGTTCGGTAGCGCGCGACCTGCGGATTTCCTGACTGATCGCGATGCGCGAGGTCAGTTGTTCGGCCCGCGCCTCGAACAGGGCGCGCTCGCGGCTGACGACATCGGCGGGGGCATCGGGCAGGCGGCGGTCGAAATCGACGTCCGGCCACTCCGCTGCGCGCCCGATTTCGGCCTCCAGTCGGTCAATCCTGACCTGCAGCGCCGACAGCGTGTCCATGGCCTGCGCCACGCTCTGTTCCGCGCGCACGCCGGTGACGGCGATAGACCAGTCGTCGTCATCGCGCCGGTCCCGGCGGGTGCCCCCGGCCAGGGCGATCAACTGGATGGCCCGCAGGCCTTCACTATGCGCATAGGCGCCGGGGGTTGCAACATTGCCTGTCACATACACGACCCGCTCGGTAAGCAATTGCACGGCCACCGACGGCTCTACAAAGATCCGGCCGACCGTGCGGCGCAGGTCTTCCTCCAGCGCCCGCAGATCGCGCCCCGCCGCAGAGATCAGTCCGAAGCCAGGCAGTGAAATCGCGCCATCGTCACCCACGCGAAACTCGCCCGAGGCGGCCGCGCTTTCGGCGATGACGATATCCACCCGGTCGCCCACGCGTAGCGTCTGGCTGGCCGCCGGCGACGCAAGGAAGAGGCCAAGCATCATCAACGCCGCCAGCCAGTTCAGCCCCTTGCCAGGGGCGATCGCGATGATCGGCAGCGTCACGTTTCGGTCCCTCCTTGAGTCCGTCAGATATGTCTGTCCGCCCGAACGCGCACCCGGCTGTCATGTCAGTCCTGATCGTCGCGTCGGCCATGCCCGGGCCCGCCGGTCGTTTTCAGAGCCGCCATGCCATCGCTGGAATTTTTCGCGGGCATAACTGCGAAAACGATACAGCCGGTCACGGGCTGATTCAACCTCGCCGCAAAGCCCGCAGCCGGTAACCGGATCGGCTGCGTTTCGTGTTGGCCGAACGCGCGCAGGCCGCCACGCCCCGGGTGCCGATCGCGGCCTGCGCTGTTCGCAGGCGTCTTCGCCGCCGCGCTTGGCTCTCATGGCATGGCGCCATCCCGCCCACAGCCCGGCGCGGCGATGGCGGCGTGTCTCGCCGGCGCGACGCCCGGCACGCTCCGCCCCGGCGGCGGGTCTTTTCCGACCTGCTACCGCATCAGGCCCCTGCCGGCGCCGGCACAGCATGAGCGCGGCAAAATAGCAGACGCTCGGATATGGCGCCCAACCCCTGGGAATGCGTTGCCGGGCCTGGCTTGCCATACTCTCCATCCTCAGCCGGCCAGCTGTGATGTTCAGGTCCGCCGTGCTGAAGACGGGTAATCTAGGGAGGGCAATATGAAAAAGCAGCTATTGGCGACGGTATCGGCACTGACACTGGTTGTGCCGGGGCTGGCGCTGGCCGAAGACCCGATCCGGATCGGCGTTCTTGTGGCGTTGGAAGGGGCGTTCGCGGCCGGTGGTTCGGACGGGGTGCGCAACGTCGAGCTTGCGCTGGCGCAGCGCGACAACATGGCCGGTGGCCGGCCCGTCGAGATCGTGGTGGCCGCTACCGATACCACGCCCGACACCGTGGTCCGGCAGGCCCGCCGGCTGATCGACCAGGACGAGGTCGATTTCATCATCGGCCCGTTGTCAGGCGGCGAGGGGATCGCGATGCGCGATTTCGCCAAGACCGTGCCCGAGATGACCTTCATCAACGGCATCGCCGGCTCGCAGGAAATGACCTGGGTAGACCCGGCCGACAACTTCTTCCGGTTCAACCTTGACGGCGCCCAGTGGGGCCAGGGCAGCGGCAGATTCGCCGTCGATGAGCGGGGCTGGACCACTGTGGCCAGCGTCGCCGCCGACTATGCCTTCGGCTACACCAACTTCCTGGGCTTCGCGGTCGATTTCTGCAGCGCCGGGGGCGACATCGTCGAGCGCTACTGGGTGCCGCTGGGCAGTGCGGACTTCGGCGGGGTGATCGCGCAGCTGCCCGATGACGTGGACGCGATCTATCTGGGCCTGGGCGGCACCGATGCGATCAACTTCCTCAACCAGATGCAGCAGGCCGGGGCGGAGTTCAACATCATCGGCGGCACCATCATGGCCGATGCCACCGTGCTGGCCGCGCGCGGCCGGGTCACCGACGCGCTGGAAGGCACGATCACCTCGGGCGCCTTCTCGAACGACAACCCGGATCCGGCCTGGCAGGACTATGTCACGGCCTATCGGGAAGCCTTCCCCGAGGATGAGCGCTTCGAGTATCCGTCGCTGTTCGGGGTCGGCTATTATGTGTCCACGCTGGCGGCGCTGGAGGCGCTGGACAGGGTCGATGGCGATCTGTCGAACGGGCAGGCCGCCTTCATGGAGATGCTGGCCACGATGACGCTGGAGACACCGCTCGGCCCGGTCACGCTGAACGAGAACCGCCAGGCGACCGGCTCGGTCTTCGTCAACGAGGTGATCCGCAACGACGACGGCACCCTGGCAAACGTGTTCCGCGCCCGCGTCGACGACGTCAACCAGACCCTGGGCATGGACCCCGATGCGTTCCGGGCGATGGGCGCGCCCTCGCGCACCACGCCGGACTGCGACGCGCTGGCCGGCCGCTGACCGCTTAGCCGGTCACGGCCTGCAGGCCAGGCGCCCGGTCCGTGCGCGGCACGGGCCGGGCCGCGCGCCCGCGCCGCAGGGTGTGGGCATCCTGTTCGAACCCAGCCTTGGGGGCGGCCGCCACAGGCCGTCTGACACGCCGGGCTCGCCTCCGGTGTCGACGCAGCGTTCGCCGGAGCCGGCCGCCATGTCCCTTATCCGCTATCTCACACGCATCCATTTCGCCGAGCGCGCGATGGAAGACGTGCTGCCGGAAGAACTGCGGGCGCGCGGTCTCTCGGCGCCTCTGATCCTTGCGGACGAGGATGCCGGAATGGCGCTGCCACGCCTGCTGGACTGTCTACCACCCCGCGCCCGGCCAACAGTCATCACACTCGGGCCAGAGCCGGGGGGCGAGGCGGCGGAATGCCTGGAACCCGGCACCCATGACCTGGTGATCGGGCTGGGTGGCGCCACTGCCATCGGCCTGGCCCGGCTGGCCCGGCCGGCCGAGACAGCGCCGCTCGCCAAGGCGCGGATGGGCGAGCCCGCGCGGATGCCGCGCATGGCCATTCCGACACTCCCGGGTTGCCTGGGTGTGGGTCCCGTGACGCAGCCCGCCGGTGGCCATGGCGGGACCGGGACGGCAGGCGAAACCCAGGCCCCGGTGCCCTGCGTCGTCTTCTGCGACCCCTGGCTGATGCAGCACGCCCCGCCAGCGCGCCTGGCGGTCACGGGTATGGACGCGCTGGTCCATTGCCTGGAGGCGCTGCTGTCAACGGTCTGGAACCCGCCCGCTGACGGCATGGCCTTCGACGGTCTGCGCCGGGCCGGCATCTGGCTGGAGCGGCTATGCCAGGATCCGCGCGACCCCGACGCAAGACGCGAGGTGATGGCCGCCGCGCTGAACGGCGCGCTGGCGGCGCAGAAGGGTCTGGGGGCGCTCCACGCGCTGGCCCATGCCGCCGAGCGCCTGAAGGTCGGCGCCGAGCCGCATGGCAGCCTGCACGCGGCGGTCATCGGTCCGGTGCTGGCCTTCAACAGCCCGGCGGTGCCCGATCGGATCGCGCGCGCGGCAGAGGCGTTGCAACTGCCGGCGCCCGCGGCGCTCGCTGCACATCTGGGCGCCCTGGGCCAGCGGCTGGGGCTGGCGCCGGATCTGGGCCATCTGGGGCTGGCGCCGGCCGGCAGGGAGCGGTGGGCCACGGCGGCTGCCGAAGCCCCGGCAAACCGCAGCAACCCCCGTCTGGCCAGCGCCGCCGATTACCGCGCGATGATCGAGGCGGCGTTGTGACTTGGCCGGGGCCGGCGGATCTGCCTGGCGATTGCCTGTCGGCGACCGCCGGCACACGCCATGATCCCGCGATCAGGGGTTCCCCGAAGCCGCGAATCACCCTACCCTCGCGTAAGGATTGCATCTGCAGGATGCGGGAGGGAGGAGCATGAGTTTTCCGGTGGCTGTCTGCCACGGCGTCTTCGGGCGTGTTTGTCTGTTTTCGGTTGACCGGCCCATGGTTCCCCACGCTCATCGTGAGGGGCACCTGATCTTTCACGTCGAAGGGCCGCCCGGTGAGCTGGTGGTCGAAGGACAGGTCTGGCCCGTCTCGCCGGGGCAGGCGGTGGCGGTCAGCCCATGGCAGACCCATCTCTACCGCCCCCGCGTCGCCGGCTTGCCGGTGACGACGCTGGTTCTTTACATCCGCCCGGCCTGGTTTCTGGAACACGCCCGCAGCGCCACCGCCTCGCTCAGCTTCGGCCGGGTGGGGATCGAGGTGACGGACGCGCTGCAGCGCCTGGTCTTCCTGACCACCCATTTCATGCTCAACCCCGACCACGACGACTGCGACATGGACGAGCGTCTGTCGATCCTGACCCAGGCGGCCTTCGACCAGTCCTGGCAGTGGACCGCGAGCGACGGCTGCCTGTCGCCGAGCGGTCCCACGCGGCGGGATTACCGCATCCGCAAGGCGCTGCACCTGCTACAGGAGGGCGCGGGCGAAATCGGTGAACTGGACGACGTGGCCCGCGCGGTGGGCCTGTCGCGGCCGCATTTCTACAAGCTGTTCCGCGATCAGGTCGGCGTGACACCGAAGCTGTATCTGAACACCCTGCTGATGGAACGCGCCATCGACCTGCTGGCCGACGGGGCCAACCCGGTGGCCGATATCGGCTTCGACCTGGGGTTTTCCAGCCAGGCCAGCTTCTCGCGCTTCTTCATCGGCAACGGCGTGGTCGCGCCCAGCGCATACCGGCGTAGCGTGCAGTCGCCGCTCTGAACCCCGCCTCGGGCAGCGAGGCAGTGCGGCGCGGGGCCAGGCAGGACTGCCCGGGCGCATTTAGCGACCGTCGGCACAAGGATCAGACAATCGGGTATGCCGCCGGCGGGTGCTGCGCGTTAGCTTTCGCAACAAGCCGCCGGTCCGCATGGGCCGGGAAGCGGCATGACATGTCCGGCAGCAAGCCGGCAGATACGACAGGGGGCTAGGGTGCAGGCAGTCCTGCGGCGACATCCGGTGTGGTCGATTGTGGTGCTGCTGGTGCTGGCAGTATTCCTGTGGCTGGTGCTGACGCCATGGACCCCGGGCATGGAAGCCGTGATGGGGCGCAAGCGGGTGTTCCTTAACGCCGTCTTCGGGGGCATCACGCTGGGGGCGCTTTATTTCCTGGTCGCCGCCGGTTTCACCCTGATCTTCGGGCTGATGCGCAACGTCAACCTGGCGCATGGCTCGCTTTATCTGCTGGGCGGCTACCTGGGCTTCGAGATCTCCGAGCGCACCGGATCCTGGCTGCTTGCCTTCCCGGCGGTGTTCGTGATCGTCGCCGTTCTGGGGATGATCCTGCAGAATCAGGTCTTTCGCCGGATGGAGGGCGAGGAACTGCGCCAGACCATGGTCACCATCGGCCTGTCGGTGGTGCTGGCGGACCTGATGCTGTGGTACTGGGGCGGGCAGAGCTACACCATCCAGACACCGGACTGGCTGTCAGGGCCGGTCGAGCTGCCGATCGTCGCCGGCACCAACCGCGCGGGCGAGACGGTCTATCTGCGCTATCCGCAGGTGCGCATCGCCATCCTGATCGCGGCCATCGCGATCGGCGTGCTGATGTGGCTGATCCTGAACAAGTCCCGCCTGGGAATGCTGATCCGCGCCGGGGTGGACGACCGCGACATCCTGGCGGCCTCGGGCGTGCGTATCCAGTGGGTGTTCCTGGCGGTCTTTGCCTTCGGGGCAGGGCTGGCGGGCATGGGCGGCATCATCGGCGGCACCTTCCTGTCGCTGACCCCGGGCGAGGATACGCGCTTCCTTCTGGCCAGCCTGGTGGTGGTGATTGTCGGCGGCATGGGCTCGATCCCGGGCGCAGCCATCGGCGCGGTGCTGATCGGGTTGTCGGAACAACTGGGCCTGGTCTACGCGCCCACCTATTCGGTGGTCTTCACCTTCCTGATCCTGGCCGCCGTGCTGGCCTTCCGGCCGCAGGGCCTGATGGGCAGGACACGCTGACATGGCCGCAACCGACCCCCTGAGCGACATCTTCGCGGGCCGCGACGCCCCCGCCGCGCGCGGCAGCTGGTTAGAGCGCGTTCCGCCCGCGGTCTGGGCGCTGATCCTGCTCTTGCTGATCATGCCGCTGCTGGCCAACAACTTCTGGCTGTTCCAGATTTTCGGCTGGACCTTCATCCTGGGGATCATCGCGCTGAGCCTGATGTTCCTGGCCGGCTATGGCGGCATGGTCAGCCTGGCCCAGATGACAATCGCCGGGCTGGCAGGCTACATGGTGGCGATCCTGGGCAGCTCGGGCGTGTCACAGATCAGCCTGGGCTGGCCCTGGTGGCTGTATATCCCCACCGCGATCCTGATCGCGGCACTGTTCGGCACCCTTGTCGGCGCGCTGGCGGTGCGGACCGAGGGGATCTACACGATCATGATCACCCTCGCCATCGGCGCGGCCTTCTTCTACTTCACCCTGCAAAATCACGCCATCTTCAACGGCCATACCGGCTTCGGCTCGATCCGGCCGCCGGACCTGTTCGGCGTCAACTGGCGCCGGCCCGTGCCCTTCTACTACCTGACGCTGGGCTGCGCGGCGCTGTGCTTCGCCCTTGTCGTCTACGTCTCGCGCAGCCCCTTCGGCCTGGCGCTGCAGGGCGTGCGCGACGGGCCGCGGCGCATGGCGGCGCTGGGCTACGACGTCACCGCCCACCGGATCGCGGCCTATGCCTTTGCCAGCGTGATCGCCGCGGTGGGTGGCATCCTGCTGGTCTGGCAGAACGGTCAGATCAGCCCCGGCACGGTCGGCATCGCCGCGGTTATCGACATTCTGGTGGTGGCGGTGATCGGCGGGGTCCGTCGGCCCGTCGGCGCCTTCATCGGCGCCTTCCTCTATGTGCTGCTGCGCACCTTCAGCCCCGATATCCTGGC
>SKNG01000409.1 GCA_007120685.1 Paracoccaceae bacterium
AGGCTTCCAGCGCCCAGACCTCCATCTCGCCCAGACGCTGACCGCCGAACTGCGCCTTGCCGCCCAGCGGCTGCTGGGTGACCAGGCTGTAGGGCCCGGTGGAGCGCGCGTGCAGCTTGTCATCGACCAGGTGATGCAACTTCAGCATGTACTTCGTGCCGACCGTCACCTTGCGCGCGAAGGCCTCGCCGGTGCGCCCGTCAAAGACCGTGGACTGGCCCGACTGGTCGAACCCGGCCTTGATCAGTGCCTCGTTGACATCGACCTCCTTGGCGCCGTCGAAGACGGGCGTGCCGATGGGCACCCCGCCGGTCACCGCCTCGGCCGATTCCACCAGCGATTCCGGGTCCATGCTGCCGAAGGCCTCGCCATAGAGATCCTCGCCATAGGCGATGCGCATGGCATCATGCACCGGCGTCAGATCACCGGAACGCCGATATTCCTGCAGCGCCTCGTCGATCTGCAGACCCAGGCCACGCAACGCCCAGCCCATATGGGTCTCCAGGATCTGGCCCACGTTCATGCGTGAGGGCACGCCCAGCGGGTTCAGCACCAGATCGACCGAGGTGCCGTCGGACAGGAAGGGCATGTCTTCCTGCGGCACCACCTTGGACACCACGCCCTTGTTGCCGTGCCGCCCGGCCATCTTGTCACCCGGCTGCAGCTTGCGCTTCACCGCCAGGAAGACCTTGACCATCTTCATCACACCGGGCGGCAGGTCGTCGCCCCGCCGCACCTTCTCCACCCGATCCTCGAACCGGTGGGTCAGGGCGCGCTTCTGCTGATCATAAAGCGCGTTCAGCGCCTCGACCTCCTGCGCGTCGGCCTCTTCGGCCAGGGCAAGCTGCCACCACTGACCACGGCTGAGGCCCGCCAGCAGGTCCTCGGTGATCTCGGAATTGGGTTTGACGCCCTTCGGCCCCTTCACCGCGACCTTGCCCAGGATCAACTGCTTCAGACGGCCGTAGATGTTGCGTTCCAGAATCGCCAGCTCGTCGTCACGGTCGCGCGAGAGGCGTTCTATCTCCTCACGCTCGATCTGCAGCGCGCGCTCGTCCTTGTCGACACCGTGGCGGTTGAAGACCCGCACCTCGACCACCGTGCCATAGGCACCCGGCGGCAGCCGCAGCGAGGTGTCGCGCACATCGCTGGCCTTTTCCCCGAAGATGGCGCGCAACAGCTTTTCTTCCGGCGTCATCGGGCTTTCGCCCTTCGGCGTGATCTTGCCCACCAGAATGTCGCCGGCCTGCACCTCGGCGCCGATATAGACGATGCCCGCCTCATCGAGGTTGCGCAGCGCCTCTTCGCCCACATTCGGGATGTCGCGGGTGATTTCCTCGGGCCCCAGCTTGGTGTCCCGTGCGGCGACCTCGTATTCCTCGATATGGATCGAGGTGAAGACGTCTTCCTTCAGGATACGCTCGGAAATCAGGATCGAATCCTCATAGTTGTAGCCATTCCAGGGCATGAAGGCGACGGTCACGTTCCGGCCCACGGCCAGTTCGCCCATGTCGGTGCAGGGGCCGTCGGCGATGACCTCGCCGCGCCGCACCTCGTCGCCCACCTTTACCAGCGGGCGCTGGTTGATGCAGGAAGACTGGTTGGAGCGCTTGAACTTGCGCAGCCGGTAGATATCCACCCCGGGCTCGCCCGGTTCAATCATCTCGGTCGCGCGCACAACGATCCGCTGCGCGTCCACCTGGTCGATCACCCCGGCACGCCGGGCCATGATCGCGGCGCCGGAATCGCGTGCCACCACGCCCTCGATCCCGGTGCCGACCAGCGGTGCATCCGATTGCAGCAGCGGCACCGCCTGCCGCATCATGTTCGATCCCATCAGCGCGCGGTTGGCGTCGTCGTTTTCCAGGAACGGAATCAGCGAGGCCGCGACGGAAACAAGCTGCTTGGGCGAGACGTCGATCAAATCCACCGCCTCGCGCGGGGACAGCATGAAATCGCCGCCCTTGCGGGTGCTGACCAAGTCGTTGACGAAGCGCATATCGGCATCGAGCGTGGCATTGGCCTGCGCGATGGTGTGGCGCTGCTCCTCGGTCGCCGAAAGATACTCCACCTCATCGGTGACCTGCCCATCCACCACACGGCGATAGGGCGTCTCGATGAAGCCGTACTTGTTGACCCGCGCAAAGGTGGCGAGCGAGTTGATCAGGCCGATATTCTGGCCCTCCGGCGTCTCGATCGGGCACATCCGGCCGTAATGGGTGGGGTGGACGTCGCGCACCTCGAAGCCCGCGCGCTCCCGCGTCAGGCCGCCCGGGCCAAGCGCCGAAAGGCGGCGCTTGTGCGTCACCTCGGACAGCGGGTTGGTCTGGTCCATGAACTGCGAAAGCTGCGAGGAGCCGAAGAACTCGCGCACCGCCGCCGCCGCCGGCTTGGCGTTGATCAGATCCTGCGGCATAACCGTGTCAATCTCGACCGAGGACATGCGCTCGCGGATCGCGCGCTCCATGCGCAACAGGCCCAGCCGATACTGGTTTTCCATCAGTTCGCCCACCGAGCGCACCCGGCGGTTGCCCAGATGGTCGATATCGTCGATTTCGCCGCGCCCGTCGCGCAGATCGACCAGCGCGCCGATACAGGAGATGATGTCTTCCTTGCGCAGGGTACGCTGGGTGTCCGGCGCATCCAGGTTCAGACGCATGTTCATCTTCACACGGCCCACGGCCGAGAGGTCATAGCGCTCGCTGTCGAAAAACAGGCTGTCGAACAGGTTCTCGGCGGCATCCAGCGTGGGCGGCTCGCCCGGACGCATGACGCGATAGATTTCCATCAGCGCCTGTTCGCGGTTCATCACCTTGTCGGCGGCCATGGTGTTGCGCATGTAGGGTCCGACATTGATGTTGTCGATGTCCAGCACCGGGATCTCGGTAATGTCCTGATCCAGCAGGGTCTTCAGCGTGCCGCCCTTGACCTCGCCATCCTTGTCCAGATCCCAGGTCAACTCGTCCCCGGCCTCGACCCAGATCTCGCCGGTTTCCTCGTTGATGATGTCGGCGGCGGCGAAACGGCCAAGGATGTAGTCGAAGGGCACCAACAGATCGGTGACCTTGCCCTCGTCGATCCACTTCTTGACCATCCGCGGCGTGGCCTTGTCGCCAGCCTTCAGGATGACCTCACCACTGGCGGCATCGACCAGATCCATCGTCGGGCGCGTGCCGCGCACCCGCTCGGGGAAGAACTTGGTCACCCAGCCCTTGTTCTTTTCCAGCCGGTAGGTGACCTGATCGTAATAGGCATCCATGATGCCTTCCTGATCCAGCCCCAGCGCATAAAGCAGCGTCGTCACCGGCAGCTTCCGGCGCCGGTCGATGCGGGCAAAGACCAGATCCTTCGGGTCGAATTCGAAATCCAGCCAGGAACCGCGATAGGGGATGATCCGGCACTGGAACAAGAGCTTGCCCGAGGAATGGGTCTTGCCCTTGTCATGGTCGAAGAACACGCCGGGCGAGCGGTGCATCTGGCTGACCACCACGCGCTCGGTGCCGTTGACGACGAAGGTGCCGTTCGGCGTCATCAGGGGCATGTCGCCCATGAAGACTTCCTGTTCCTTGATGTCCTTGACCGATTTCGCACCGGTATCGGTGTCCAGATCGAACACGATCAGCCGCAGCGTGACCTTCAGCGGCGCCGAATAGGTCATGTCGCGGGTCTGGCACTCGTCGATATCGTATTTCGGCTTTTCCAGATCGTATTTGACGAATTCCAGCACCGCGGTTTCGTTGAAATCCTTGATCGGAAACACCGACTGGAAGGTGCCCATCAGCCCCTCGCCGTCAAGCGGCGTGTCGCTGTCGCCCGAGCGCAGGAACAGGTCGTATGATGATTTCTGAACCTCGATCAGGTTCGGCATCTCCTGTACTTCACGGATTTTGCCGAACATCTTGCGGATGCGTTTCTGGCCAACAAAGCTCTGAGCCATGCGCGATATGTCCTCTCATGTCTTCGCGGGTGCGGGTGCCGTCGGGCCTCGGCACCCCTGCCCCAATGCGAAACGAAGCGCGGGTTCCATGCTTGCCAACCGTCCCACCGGATGGCTCCCGAACCCTGAACTGCCTCTGCCGGCGCCTCGGCGCGCAAGGCGCCGGCAGAAACAGCGGCGGCTGGGCCCGGCAGATACCGGGCCCAGCCCCTGATCACGCGCTGGACGCCTGCGCGCCCACCGATTACTTCAGCTCGACCTTCGCACCAGCGCCTTCGAGCTTCTTCTTGATCTCCTCGGCCTCGTCCTTCGGCGCGGCTTCCTTCACCGCCTTGCCGCCGGCTTCCACCAGGTCCTTGGCCTCTTTCAGGCCCAGGCCGGTGATGGCGCGGACTTCCTTGATCACGTTGATCTTGTTCGGGCCGGCTTCCATCAGCACGACGTCGAACTCGGTCTTTTCCTCGACCGCTTCGGCCGCGCCACCGGCCGCGGGGCCGGCCATCATCACCGCGCCGCCGGCGGCGGGCTCGATGCCGTATTCGTCCTTCAGGATCGTCTTCAGTTCCTGCGCTTCCAGCAGGGTCAGGTTCACGATTTGCTCGGCGAGCG
>SKNG01000228.1 GCA_007120685.1 Paracoccaceae bacterium
CGCCGCAGCCATGCGCCGGTGGTGGTCCTGACGCTGGCGGCGGTGGTGGGGCTGTCGGCGCTGGGGGTGGCGCCGATCCATGTGCTGGCGCTCTTTGGCGTGGCCTTCGTGCTGATTACGCGCTGCATCGATGCCGACGAGGCGTTTTCCTTCATCGATGGCCGGCTGCTGGCGCTGATCTTCGGCATGCTGATCGTCGGCGCGGGTCTCGAGGCCTCGGGCGCGGCGGCGCGGATCGTCGAGGCGCTTTCGCCCTATCTGACCGGGCTGCCGCCGCTTCTGCTGATCCTGAGCGTCTATGCGATGACCTGGGTGCTGACCGAACTGGTGACCAACAATGCCGTCGCGGTGGTGATCACGCCGATCGCCATCGGGCTGGCGCAGGGGCTGGGGGTCGATCCGCGACCGCTCCTGGTGACGGTGATGCTGGCCGCCTCGGGCAGTTTTTCGACCCCGATCGGCTATCAGACCAACACGCTGGTCTATGGGCCGGGCGGCTATCGCTTCACCGATTTCATGCGCGTGGGCATCCCGCTCAATATCATCATGGCGCTGACCGCCGCGCTGGTGGTGCCGTTCTTCTTTCCACTGTGAAACGCTTTCTTCAGATTGGCGGCATATCGTCGGCATCAAGGACGTTTTTTTTGGCCGCACGCCCCTCTCCGGGGGCTGCCCCAGAACGCTGACGGGATGCCATGACCACCCCAAACGGCTGCGCCATTGTCTTGACGCGACTGCCCCGGATCGGCGCGCGCGCGCTTGTGGGCAACGCCATGGCCTTCCAGGCCACGCCTCCAGCCACCGGCATCTTGACGTGCCGCCCCCCTTGCCAAGTCCTCGCGAAGCCGGCAGACAGGTTTCATGAACGCGTTAAATACCGCCAGCGCGGCAACCGACAATCGCCCGCTTGCCGGCGTACTGTGGATGGTGCTGACCGGCTTCATGTTCGTGGGCATGACCGCTGTGGTGAAGCATATGGGCGATGCCATCCCGGCGGCGCAGGCGGCGTTCCTGCGCTATCTGCTGGGTCTGGTCTTTCTGGCGCCGATGCTGCCGGCCATGCTGGCCGCGCGCCCGGACAGGCAGGGCTGGGCGCTGTTCGGCCTGCGCGGGGTGGTGCACACGCTGGCGGTGATCTTGTGGTTCTACGCGATGACCCAGATCACCCTCGCCGAGGTCACGGCGCTGAATTACCTGACGCCGGTCTATGTGACCCTCGGCGCGGTGCTGTTTCTGGGCGAGCGGCTCAGGGCCAGGCGCATCCTCGCCATCATCGCCGCGCTGGCCGGGGCGCTGATCATGCTGCGCCCGGGCTTTCGCGAATTGTCGCCGGGGCATCTGGCCATGCTGGGCGTGGCGGCGCTGATGGGGCTGTCCTACCTGTTGACCAAGTTCTTCACCGGCCGCTACAGCCCGCCGATGATCGTCGGCATGTTGTCGATCACCGTCACCATCGGCCTGGCGCCTTTCGCCTGGGCGGTCTGGGTGCCGGTGACGGGCACGCAGATCGCCTGGCTGTTCCTGGTCGCCTTCTTCGCCACGGCGGGGCATTACACGATGACGCTGGCCTTTGCCGCGGCGCCGGTTTCGGTCACGCAGCCGGTCACGGCGCTGCAACTGGTCTGGGCGGTGATCCTGGGGGCGGTGATGTTCGGTGAGGCCGTGGATGTCTTCGTGGTGCTGGGCGGCACGGTGATCGCCGCAGCGGTGATCTTCATCGCCCTGCGCGAACAGGCGGTTCGCCGGGCCGAGGCGCGTGCCATGGCCACCGATGCGGCAAGGACACCGACCGGGGGCGCATGATCATGGGGATTCTTCGACATCGCTGGCTGTCGCTGCCGGGCGCGATTCTGGCGCTCATGCTGGTCATCGCAACCCCGGGGGCCGCGCAAGCCTGCCAGAGCCCAGCCGATACCGTCGCCCTGCGCATGGCCGTGCTCGAGCGCGTCAATGCCGAGCGTGCGCGCAGCGGGCTGCCGGCGCTGGGCGCGTCGGGGCCGCTGACACAGGCCGCGCAGGGTCATGCCTGCTATCTGGCGCAGCGGGGCGCGCTCAGCCATCGCGGCCGGCTGGGCGAGAGCCTGGGCCGACGCCTGCGGCGTGAGGGCTATGCGCTTTCACGGGCGAATGAAAACCTGGCGCTGGGGCAGACCTCGCCGGCGCAGGCGGTCGGCAGCTGGATGGCCTCACCCGCGCATCGGGCCAATGTCCTGATGAACGGGATGCGTGATTTCGGCCTCGGCGTGGCGGTCACCGGCAACGGGCGGCTGGTCTGGGTGATGGTCAGCGCGCGCCCGCGATAGAGACTGGCGTTCGGGCATCGAGTTCGGCTCAGCGCTCTGCGACACCCGGAAACGAGAGCGCCGCGAGGCGCGCATGCATGCGAGGGCAACCGGCCTGCTCCGGGCGGCACCGGCGCCGCCGGGCGCGCGGCCCAAGCGCCTTGCAAGGCGCTTGCACGCGATTTCGAAATCGCGTGGCCACCGCCGCTGCAGGGCGGGCAAGGGGCTTGCAATGTCGGGCCATGTGGCAGCCCGCCGATGCCGCCGCCCTCAGCCCCCGCGCGCCACCAGGGCGCGCACGGCGCCGGCATCGGTGAGCATGCCGATGACCTGCCCGTCCTCGGTCAGCAGCACCGGCCCGCTCGCGCGGGCCAGCACCGCCATCGCCTCACGCAGGGGCGTATCGGCCGGCAAGGTCTCGCCCGCAGGCACCGGGCGCGGGGCCGGCACCATGGCATCGGCGGCGCGCAGCACCCCCAGCGGGTTCATATGCGCCACGAAATCGGCGACATACTCATTCGCCGGGTCGGTATAGATCTGCGCCGGCGTGCCGCACTGGATGATGCGCCCGCCTTCCATGATGGCGATGCGGTTGCCCAGCTTGAAGGCCTCGTCCAGATCATGGCTGACGAAGATGATGGTGCGCTTCAGGCGCTGTTGCAGGTCCAGCAATTCATCCTGCAGCCGTGAGCGGATCAGCGGGTCGAGCGCCGAGAAGGGCTCGTCCATGAGCAGGATCGGCGCCTCGGTGGCGAAGGCCCGCGCCAGCCCGACGCGCTGCTGCATGCCGCCCGAAAGCTCGCCCACCTTGCGGTCTGCCCATTGCGACAGCCCCACCAGTTCAAGCTGTTCCTCGATGCGCTGGCGCCGCTTGCGCCCGCCCATCCCGGCCAGTTCCAGCCCCAGCCCCACATTCTGGCGCACACTGCGCCAGGGCAGCAGGCCGAATTGCTGGAACACCATCGCCACATGGCGCGTGCGCAGCCGGCGCAGGGCGCGCTTGCCGGCCTTGGGCACGCTGACCATCTGCGCGCCGTCATGCACCAGCACATCGCCCTGCACGATGGGGTTGAGCCCGTTGACCGCGCGCAGCAGCGTCGACTTGCCCGAACCCGAGAGCCCCATCAGCACCACGATCTCGCCCTCGGCCACATCGAGCGAGCAATCATGCACGCCCAGCACCTGCCCGGTCTCGCGCTGGATATCGGCGCGGGACTGGCCGGTTTCCATCAGCGCGATCGCCTTCCACGGGTTATCGCCAAAGACGATCGAGACGTTGCGAAAGGACACCGCCACCCCAGGCGGGGCTTCAGCGTGCGCCCCCTCGGCGGAGGGTTGCACGGTCTCGGCCTCGGGCTCTGCCGCATCCGGCGCCTGTGTCTCGCTCATGTCCTGCGCTCCACCCTGAGCATGCGGTCCAGCATGATCGCCACCGCCACGATCACCGCGCCCGATTCGAACCCAAGCGAGGCATTGACCTGATTGAGCGCGCGCACCACCGGCACGCCCAGCCCCGGCGCCCCCACCAGCCCGGCGATCACCACCATGGAAAGCGATAGCATGATGGTCTGGTTGAGCCCGGTCATGATCTGCGGGAAGGCATGCGGCAGTTCCACCTTCCAGATGCGCTGGAAGCCGGTGGCGCCAAAGGCGGTGGCGGCCTCGCTCAACGCGGTAGGCGTCGACCGGATGCCAAGCTCGGTCAGCCTTATCGCCGCCGGCAGCGCGAAGATCACCGTCGCCACCAGCCCCGGCACCATGCCCAGACCGAAAAGTACCAGCACCGGGATCAGATAGACGAAGGTGGGCAGCGTCTGCATCAGGTCCAGCACCGGCGTCAGCCAGCGATAGAAACGCGGGTGATGCGCCGAGAAGATGCCCAGCGGCACGCCGATCGCCATGCACAGGAAACAGGCACCCAGCACCAGCGTCAGCGTCTGCATGGTCAGCAGCCAATAGCCCTGGTTGAGCGCGAAGAGCGCGCAAAGCGTGACGATCAGCACCGGCACCCAGGCGCGTTGCAAAGCCCAGGTTATGCCCGCGAAGATGGCGATGATGATCAGCGGGTGCGGCGTGGTCAGCGCCGTCAGCAGCAGGTTCACCCCCTGCCTGAGGCCCAGTTCCAGATTATCGAAGAAATTGACGAAATTGTCCTGCAACCACAGGAAGGCATCGGCCACCGAGCGCCCGACCGGGATTTTCGCATCGGTGACAAGGCCGGAAAGCCGGTCAAGCATGGGATCAGGGCCTC
>SKNG01000383.1 GCA_007120685.1 Paracoccaceae bacterium
AACGCGATCCGAACCGCATCCTTGCGAAATTCATCCGTCCTGCCTGTGCCCATGGTTCATCTCCTTTGCTGCACATTACGTGATCAAAGAAGCGGCACCAAACCGTGACAGGTCCAATCAGGTTCTTGACCTTGGGTGGCTTCGCGGCGAAGTAGCCGCCCCTTTGGTGTGCCGACAACGGTCACCCCGGCATCGATTCCGAAGTTGCCGTGCGTATGATGCTGGCAGGCTTTCTTCTCGGCACTCGCCATGGCCCTAGGACCCTGTATGGATGGCTCCCGCGGGGCAAGAGCGTTTCGATTGATGCTGGCATGATATCGGTTGCGGCCATGTATACGGCGTCTGAGTTGCAGCACCTCGGCTGCGCGCCCTGATGAACCGAAGGTCCGCGCAGCGAAAGTCCGCGGTCGCCTTGGTCCAAACCGTTGCGCCGAAGGCGCACCTTCGGTGCTACGGCACGCGCTCGTTGGCGCTCTGGTCCGAACAGGGTGTCCGGCGCGCCACGCCACCCCCCTTGCATCCTCCCACACCCCCCGTCATCTTGCCCGAAATACGCCGGGGGAGTCCTTGCGCAGCAAGGACGGGGGCAGCGCCCCCACCTGCACCGCACCATCACATCCGGACCGCGCCATGATCCCGCCCCGCATCGCCATCCTGCTCACCGCCGCCGGTGCCCTGCCCTTCCTTGCCGGCGTGGCGATGACCATGAACCTCTGGCCATGGCCCGGCGATGGCGTGGCGCTGATCCAGTCTTACGGCGTGGTTATCCTGTGCTTCATGGCCGGCGTGCACTGGGGCTTTGCCGCGCGCGGGGCGCCGGCCTGGGCCTATGTCCTCAGTGTCATCCCGGCGCTCTACACCTTCTTCTTCGCCCTGCCTCACCCCTGGGCGATCGAAGGGCAGGCACTGTCGCATCTCATTGCCGGTTTCGTCGCCGTCCTGGTCTTCGATGCGGTGTTCCAGGCGAGACGGCTCGCCCCGCGCTGGTGGCTGACCCTGCGCATTCCTGTCACGGCGGTAGTGCTGGCCTGCTTCTGGGTGGCGCGCGGTGGCTGAGCTTCACGCCTGGACCGACGGCGCCTGTTCCGGCAATCCCGGCCCCGGCGGCTGGGGCGTCCTGATGCGTGCCACCGAAGGCGCGCAGGTGATCCGCGAGCGCGAACTCAGCGGTGGCGAGGCGATGACCACCAACAACCGCATGGAACTGATGGCCGCGATCATGGCGCTGGAGGCGCTCACCCGCCCCTCGGCCATCACCATCACCACCGACAGCGCCTATGTGAAGGACGGCATCACCGGCTGGCTGCACGGCTGGAAGCGCAACGGCTGGCGCACGGCGGCGAAGAAACCGGTCAAGAATGCCGATCTGTGGCAGCGGCTGGACGAAGCCCAGGCCCGCCACGATGTCACCTGGAAATGGATCAAGGGCCACGCCGGCCATGCCGAAAACGAACGCGCCGACGAACTGGCCCGCGCCGGCATGGCGCCCTTCAAACCCGCGCCCGCGGCAGCCCCGGCGCCCAGGGACGGCTGAGCCATGACGCTGCTTACCCTCCTTGATTACCTGGCGGTCTTCATCTTCGCCCTGACCGGCGCGCTGGCGGCCAGCCGGGCGCAGCTTGACCTGGTGGGGTTCCTCTTCATCGCCTCGCTGACGGCGGTGGGCGGCGGCACGGTGCGCGACCTGCTTCTGAACCGCGACATGGTGTTCTGGATCGCCGATCCGGTCTTCATCGGCACCGCCTGCGCGGCTGCGCTGCTGGTCTTCTTCACCGCGCATCTGCTGGAGTCGCGCCGCCGCACGCTCGATTGGCTGGACGCCGGCGCGCTGTCGGTGGCGGTGCCGGCGGGGGTGGGCGTGGCGCTGTCGCTGGACCATACGCCGGCGGTGGTGGTGATGATGGGCATGGCCACCGGTGCCTTCGGCGGGCTGATGCGCGATGTGGTCTGCAACGAGGTGCCGATGGTGCTGCGTCAGGGCGAGCTGTACCTCTCGGCCGCCTTTGCCGGCGCGCTGGCGGCGCTGGGCGTGGTGGCGCTGGGCGGCGCGACGGTCTGGGCGCTCATGGCCTGCGCAGGCGTCACCTTCCTGCTGCGTGCGGGGTCCCTGCGCTTTGGCTGGCGGCTGCCGGTCTACCGGTCCCGCCCGCCGCGCGGGTGATCCTGACGGGCCAACCCTCGGCGCCTGTCATGCGAGCTTCGGCCGACTGGCTCAGACACCGGGCATCGACGGAAAACGGGCTTTGGAAAGCCCGTTTGCACGCGCCTTCGAAGGCGCGTTCCCTGCGGCGGCCGAAGCGATCAAGCGGAAACGGCATCAAGTCCCGCCCGCCTTCCGCCCGGCTGCAATCATCGGCGCCAGCGCCGCCGGCAGGCGCCTGGGACGGCCTGCGGCATCCAGGCAAACCAGCACCACGCGTGCGGAAAACAGCACCACGCCCTCGCGCAGGACATCCTGACGCAGGGTCAGTCGCGCCGGGCTGGCCGCCACCACCCGGCTTTCCACCGCCAGCACATCGTCGAACTGCGCGGGCGCCAGATAATCTGCCTCCAGCCGCCGCACGGCAAAGACCAGCCCCGCGTCTGTCTTCATCGCGCGCTGATCGACGCCCAGTTCCCGCACCCATTCGCTGCGCGCGCGTTCGATGAATTTCAGATAGTTCGCGTAATAGACGATCCCGGCCAGATCGGTGTCCTCGTAATACACCCGCAGGGTGAAGCGATGCGCGTCCATCACGCCCCCTCCATCATGCGCCCGCCATCACGTGCCTGCCGGGCCGCCATCCGCTGCCCCCACCCGTGCCAGCAGCCGCAGCGCGTGGCTGGGGTCGCGTGCCATGGCCGGCAGAACCGGGTCATAGGCCGCACGGATCAGCACCGCCAGCAACTCGTCCCAGTCGCGAAAGAAGAACATCAGCAGGTTGGCGCCCTGTTCGGGGTCGGTTTCGGCCATGCGGTGCCCGGCCAGCGTCACCACCGCCTCGACCGCGCCCTTGATGGTGGCCAGCGTTTCGTCCCGCACGCCAAAGACCACCGGCACGATCGGCCGGCCCCAGCGCGCGAAGAGATATTGTCCGTCCGAGCGGGTAAACAGGGCGGTGACGGTTTGGGGCGTCATGTCGCTCATGCGGGCTCCTGTCAAAGGCTTGCGGGTATTCTGGGATAGTAAAGCGCCATCGTCACCCCCCGCGCCGCGTTCATCACCATCAGCGCGGCCCAGAGCCCGTGATTGCCAAGGTCCCACAGCGCCAGCACGGCCAGGGCGTATAGCGCGACCGAGGCTGCCATGGCCTTCAGCATCTCGCGCGTGCGGGTGGCGCCGATGAAGATGCCGTCCAGCATCCAGGACGCAATGCCAATCACCGGCGCGGCGATGACCCAGGGCAGGACGGCCATGGCGGCGGCGCGGACATCCGGCGCGGTGGTCATGAACTCGATGGCCGGCGGGCCGAATGCCGCAAAGCCAAGCGCCAGGGCCACCGCGCCCGCCAGCCCCCAGCCAGAACTCAGCCGCACCGCGCGGGACAGCGCCGCGCGGCGTCTCGCCCCTACCGCCTGGCCGACCAGCGTCTCGGCCGCAAAGGCGAAACCATCCAGCAGATAGGCCATGACGGTCAGGAACTGCATCAGGATCTGGTTGGCGGCCAGCACATCGTCGCCCCGCCCGGCGGCGATGAACAGGAAGCTGGTGAAACCGGCCTGCAACAGCACCGAGCGCAGCATGATGTCGCTGTTGACCGAAGCCATGCGCCGCAGGCGTGCCGCGTCGAACACCCGGGCGGCGGTGGCGACGAACGCCCCCCGGCACAGCCACAGGCCCAGCGCCAGCCCGCCGTATTCGGCAATCAGCGAGGCCACGGCCACTCCCCGCACGCCCCAGCCCAGGCCCAGCACGAACCAGACATTCAGCGCGATGTTCAGCCCGCCGATGACCAGTTGCAGCGCCAGCACGGCGCGCGTGCGCTCGATGGCGATCAGCCAGCCGGTGATGGCATAACCGGCGATGGTGGCGGGGGCGCCCCAGATGCGGATGTCCAGATAGGCGCGGGTCAGATCCTCGACCGCCTCGCTGGCCGGGGCCAGGCGAAAGGCGCCCCAGATCAGCGGCATCTGCAAGGCGATCAGCACCGCCCCGGCGGCCGCGGCGATCAGCAGGCCACGCTTGAGCACCGCGCCCGCCTCGCCCAGGTCGCCGGCGCCGAAGGCCTGCGCGGCCAGCCCGGTGGTGCCCATGCGCAGAAAGCCGAAGATCCAGTAGACCGAGGCCAGGATCACCGCGCCCAGCCCCACGGCGCCGATCGGCGCGGCCTGGCCCAACTGCCCCACGACGGCGGTATCGGCCAGCCCGATCAGCGGCACCGACAGATTGGCCAGCACGATGGGCAGCGCGATGCGCAGCACGCGGGCATGGGTCAGGGGGGCGTCGGCGAGGCTGGCATCAACCGGTGCGGCGGGTGGGCTCATGCTGTTTTCGGCGCTTGGGTCAGGCCAGCACGGGCAGAATTCAAGGATGGTCTCCTG
>SKNG01000419.1 GCA_007120685.1 Paracoccaceae bacterium
CCTGGCTGTGAAGATGGATCAGCATGCCCCTGCCCCGTCCCGAATGTCCCTCAAGACCAGTCTTGCCATGAAGAGGGCAGATCGCCGAGGGGAAATGTGATCATCCGGGATCGAACACCTATGCAATACCAACGCGGGCGAACGCAAGCAATCGAACGAAAAGGGAAGAGGTCGCCGTGAAACCCCACACCAAGCGAGGCTTGGCAAGATGAGCCGGTGTCCCAGCGAGAGCAGTGCATCGGCGGAGCAACTGATGCGCCTGTGCATGGCGATGGCAACGATCGGCTGGTTTGCACCAATGGTCGTGGCCTGGCGGCTGTCCGGGTTGTTCTGGGGCACAAGAATGCCTCGCGGCGAGGCCGCGCGCATGATTGTGGAGAAAGGAAGCGCCTTCACCAGCGCCGGGCTGGATGCGACGCGCGCGATGACCACCCATGCGCCGCCCGTCGCCGCTATGTTGGCAGCGCTGGAACCGATCAGCCTGGCTGTCGAGGGCAATCATCGGCGTCTAAGCCGGCATGGCTTGCGCAGGATGCGCCCGGGGCGCCGCCGCTGAAGCAACCTCTGGGTGAGTTTCACTCGGCAGGAACCCGCTCCGGCAACTTGACATCAGCGCGAGGTGGTCGTCTTTCTATGCTGATGGAATGAGAGTTTTCGGGCCGGACTGATGAGTGACATCGCCGAACTGGACATCGAACTTGATCACGACCTGTTCCTGCACGAGCTGCTGCGCCAGCTTTCCGGAACGCTGGAAGATCTTGTGGGGCTGGAAGAAGCCGAGGGCTATATAAGCGTTGTTGGCCGGGCGATCGGGCGGCAACTGGACGACCGGTACCGTAAGGCCACGGGAGTCGAGCGGCTGGACCGGGACCAGATTGCCGAGGTGCTGGTCGATCTGAAGCGGCGCATCCGGGGCGGCTTCCGGATCCACGCCGTCGAGGGCAGCCGCATCGTGCTGACCAACACCGCCTGCCCCTTTGGCGACAAGGTGATCGACCGGCCCTCGCTGTGCATGATGACGATGAATGTGTTCGGCACCATTGCCGCGCAAAACAACGGGCAGGCTCGCGTTGACATTACGCAGGCCATTGCCCGGGGCGACAGCGGGTGCCGGGTTGTGGTCGATCTGGCAGCCAATGGCGAGGCTTCGGCGACCGCGCGCAACTTTTTCCGCACGCCATGACAACCCCGCAGGGTTTCGCACCCCTTTCGCTGGAGTTTCTGGCCGAACCGGCGCTGATTGTCGATGCCGGCGGCATGGTCCGAGGCGCCAATGCGGCGGCGCACCGGCTGTTCGGCCCATCACTGGCGGGGCGTAGACTGCAGTCGCTCTTCGGCGATCCTCCGGACCGGTTGCGTAGTTCGCTCACCGATGCAGCGGCATCGACCGCGCCAGTGATGCGGGCCCTGACGCCGGCCCCCGGCGGTGATGCCGGGGGCCGGCGTCAGGTGCGGGTTGCGCGGCTGACCGCCGACCCCGCAGTCCCGGTCCTGCTGGTGCTGC
The DNA here is from genome assembly GCA_007120685.1 of Paracoccaceae bacterium. Classification (GTDB taxonomy): domain Bacteria; phylum Pseudomonadota; class Alphaproteobacteria; order Rhodobacterales; family Rhodobacteraceae; genus Pararhodobacter. Next base: position 1,505 of record SKNG01000419.1, read on the forward strand.
ATTTCGCCCCAGAGACCGACGCGCGGTTCCGCAAGCTGCGCGAGACCGTGCAGGACCTGGAGACGCTCCTGCGCGAACGCGCGGCAGAGAAGGCCGACCTCCATGCCGCGCTGGATCAGAACCGGCTTCTCTATCGCGAGTTGCAGCACCGGCTTAAGAACAACATCCATCTGATCGGCGTGCTGTTGCGCATGTCGGCGCGCGACCATGACACGCCCGAGGTGCGCAGCGTCATCGACGCGGCGATGACCCGCATCCAGGCGATGGCGCGCACGCAGGAAGCGATCTACGAGGCGCAGGGACTGGGCGTCGTCGAGGCCGAGGCCTTCATCCAGCGCATCCTGCGCGGGCTTTCCGCCTCGCTGATGGCCTGCGGCCGCATCGATTGCAGCGTGCAGCCGGTGCGCTTGCGCGCCGAGGCTGCGCATAATCTGGCGCTGATCGTCAACGAACTGGCCACCAATGCGCTGAAATACGGCCGTCAGGACAGCACCGCCCTGCTGAGGGTGCGGCTGGGCAGCGTCTCCGGCCCTGCCTCTGCCGATGGGGCGCTGGAACTCTCGGTAGCCGATAACGGGCCGGGCTTCGATCCGGCATCGCTCACGCGGTCTTCCGGGCTGGTCATGGTGGAGGCACTGGTCGCGCAACTGGAGGGCACGATGCATCTGCAATCGACCGAGGGCGGCGGCGCGGATTGGCGGATCACCCTGCCGGCCAGCCTGTGTGGCGGCGATGAGGACAGCGCGCCGGTTGCGGCGTGAGGCACGTACCGTTTCCGCGCAGGCGATGCATGACCCAGCAAGGTCCAGCCCGGCTCGGGTGACAGTGATCCCGTCTTGCGCCTGGCTTCGGCAGCCCTTCCGCACAGTCATGCGCAGGCTATGTCACAGTTTAATGCGATCGACCCGGCGCGCGGGCAGGGTCGTGATGGCTCGACCGTCCCGATTCTGCCAGGAGTTTGCTGCCATGCCGCGCCATTGTCTGATCGTCGAACCGATCCCGCTCATCGCCCGTGATCTGGCTTTGACCGCACAGGAATATGGACTCCCGCCGGTCGTTGTCTCAGATGAAGCAGAAGCGTTGTCTTGGCTCACGGGCAATGCGGGCGCCATGATCAGCTTAGCGTTCATACATCAAAGCGCTTCGGGGTTTTCGGAATGCGCGCTCCATCGCGAACTCCTCGGCAAGAATGTTCGGGTCGTGCTCATGGGCAGTGAGGCTTCGAACGCGCCGGGGGCCATCAAGTGGCCGGTCTTGGACTGGCCCTTCACAACCGATCATGTCAGGGCTCTGCTCGAGTCCCTTGGAGCACGCCGCCCAGGGGCCTGCAGTCCTTGAGCGCCTGGCCGTCCTACAAGAAGAACAGCCAGATCAGGATGACAACGGGCAACGGGATGCCGATCAGCCAAAGCAGAAGCGGGCGCATGGGAGGTTCCTTTTCCTCGGGTGCGGTGCCGTCCGTGAAGAGTGGCGCCGGTCTCCAAACCCAACGCCCCGTATGCGCCATGGTTCCGGTCTACACGGCCCCGGCCTCAACCGTGGCGCGGGCCATCCGGCGGTAGGCGGCCAGGTTGGCGCCGCGGTGATAGTCCGGCCCCGCACGGTCCAGGGCGGCGTTTGCGAGGCCTTCCTCGGCCACCAGCCGGTGCAGGCGCTGCATGACGCCGCGCAGGGCCTTGTCTACCCGGTCGGTGCTCCAGCGGGCGTATTCGGCGTTCTGGCGCATCTCCAGCCCGGATACTGCCACGCCCCCGGCGTTGGCCGCCTTGCCAGGCGCGCAGATCACATGCTTGCGCGCCAGCAGCCGGGCCGCCGATGCGGTCAGCGGCATGTTCGCGCCTTCGGCCAGGAATTTGCAGCCGCCACGCACCAGGGCCTGGGCGTCATCGTGGTCGATCTCGTTCTGGGTGGCGCAGGGCAGGGCGATCTCGGGTTCCAGCCCCCATGGCTTTCGGCCCTCGTGGAAGTCCAGCCCCAGGCGCGCGGGCGGATTGGCGGCCTGATCGGCCGGGGCCTCGGCCAGCCAGTCGATGGCCTGCGCGCCCATCCCGTCCGGCGCATGCCAGGCGCCCGCGCGGCTGGAGAGCGCGATCACCCGCGCGCCCATCCCTTGCAGCTTGCGCGCGGCATGGATGGCCACATTGCCACGGCCCGAGACCGCCACCCGTCTGCCCTCGATCCCCTCGCCCGCCGCCTCCAGCATCGCGCAGAGGAAATAGACCAGCCCGTAGCCCGTGGCTTCGGCCCGCAGCCGGCTGCCGCCCAGGCAGAGCGGCTTGCCGGTCAGCGCCCCGCCCCAGGCCTGCGCCTGCTGCGACCAGACGCGCGCCAGCAGGCCCAGTTCATGCGCGCCCACCCCCATGTCGCCCGCCGGCACGTCGCGCTCGGGGCCGACATGCGGCGCCAGCGCGGTCATGAAGGCCTGCGCGAACCGCTCGATCTCGCCCGCCGACCGGCCCGCCGGGTCGAAATCCGCCCCGCCCTTGGCGCCGCCCAGCGGCAGGCCGGTGAGCGCGTTCTTGAACACCTGCTCGAAGGCCAGCGATTGCAGCACCGGCAGGTTGGTGGCGGGATGCCAGCGCAAGCCCCCCTTGTAGGGGCCCAGCAGGTTCGACTGCTGCACCCGCCAGCCGCGGTTGATCTGCACATCGCCGGCATCGTCGCGCCAGGTGACGCGAAAGGCGATCACCCGGTCGGGCTCGGTCAGGCGCTCCAGCACGCGGGCGGCGGCGAAATCGGCATTGGCCTTTTCCACCGTCAGCACGTCACGCGCGATGGCCTCGACGGTCTTGAGGTAAACGGCGTCATGATCGGGGCGCAGATCGTCGATGAAGGCCCGGGTCAGGGCGGCGGCACGGTCGGACATCGGATTCCTTTCGGGTCAGGCGAGCGAAAGTGCCAGCGCAGCGGCCAGCGCGACGATCAGCGCGGCGGCGCCAAGGCTGATCAGCAGGGCAAGGGTGGGGCGGTCCATGATGATGTCCAGTTTCAGGCGAGATCGAAGATCTCG
>SKNG01000321.1 GCA_007120685.1 Paracoccaceae bacterium
CAGCGCCTCGCCGGCGGAAATGCAGCGGCGCAGCGCGTGATCGCCCGCCGTGCCCCCCTGCCCCTCCAGATGCGCGATCAGCGCGGCGTAAAGCGTCGGCACGCCGCAAAAGATGCTCGGCGTCTCGTCACGGATGATCTGCAGCGCGCTTTCCGGCGTGGGGCGGCCGTTGAACAGCAAGGCCTCGGCGCCGACCGACATCGGAAAGGTCATGCCGTTGCCCAGCCCATAGGCAAAGAAAAGCTTGGCCACCGAATAGACCCGGTCATCCGGCCGGATGCCCAGAACCTGCGCGCCATAGGTATCGGCGGTGGCCTGCAGGCTGGCATGGACATGGCGCACGCCCTTGGGCTGGCCGGTCGAGCCCGAGGAATAGAGCCAGAACGCCACCTCATCGCCGCTGGCGGGCACGGTTTCGGCCGCCGGGGCGCCGTCCATGAAGGCGTTGAAGCCGATGGTGCCGGTCGGCGGCGCGCCGCCGATCACCACTACCTGACGCAGGCTCTGGCAGCCGGCCAGGGCCGGCGCCACCACGTCCCACAACTCCGCCGAGACGACCAGCGCGGCGGGCCGGGCATCGGCGAGAATCACCTGATAGACGTTCGAGGTCAGCAGCGTGTTCAGCGGGATCGGCACCACCCCCGCCCGGATCGACCCCCAGAACAGCATCGGAAATTCCAGCTGGTCCAGCACCACCATCGCCACCCGTTCCTCGCGCCGGATGCCCGCGCGGGCCAGCGCGCCGGCGACCCGGGCGCTGGCCTCGGCCAGATCGGCATAGCTCACACCGCGCCGCGCGCCCGCCACCTCGCGAAAGGCCGGGCTAGCGCCGCGCCCCTCGGCCAGATGACGGTCGATGAAGTAATGCGCGGCATTGCCGTTCTGCGCCATGCTGTTCCTCCCCCTTGGCTGCGGTGCCGACGTACCAGCCCCGCCAGACCGGCCACCGCTCCCCCGGCAGCCGATGCTTCATACTGCACACAATGCAAAATAATGCAACATTGTGCAAGTCGCTTTTCTGGTCGCGTCGGCTTGACCCTGCAACAATCCGGTCAGGCGTTGAAAGGTTCTGAAACATTTCCCACGGCCGTCCAGAGCGCTGGAAAAAATTGTTGCATCTGAAACGAAGAAAGAAGTTGCATTATCTTTCATCTATTGCATGGTATGCCTGCATTGCGCGGGGCCAGGTGACGGACAGCATGCCATGGCCGCTGAAAACAGCAAGCGGGATTGCAAGAGTTCTGGGAGGAGAAACGACATGCTTAGAAGAGCTTTCATGGCCGCCGGTCTGGCCGGCACCGTGGCAATGGGCGCGCTGATGGCGCCGGGCGCGGCGCAGGCGCAGGAATTCACGCTGCGGGTTCACCAGTTCCTGCCGCCGCAGGGCACGGTGCCGCGCGACTTCATCATCCCCTGGGCCGAGCGGGTGACCGAAGCCTCTGACGGGCGGCTGAATGTCGAGGTCTATTCGGCCATGGCGCTGGGCGGCACGCCGCCGTCGCTGTTCGATCAGGCGCGCGAGGGCGTGGTCGATATCGTCTGGACCCTGCCGGGCTACACGCCGGGGCGCTTTCCGATCTCGGAAGTGTTCGAGCTGCCCTTCATGATGACCAATGCCGAAGCCACCTCGCGCGCCGCCTGGCGGTTCTTCGAGGAATACATGCAGGAGGAAGTGGGCGACGAGATTCAAATGATCGCCGTGCATGTGCACGGGCCCGGCCATCTGCATCTGAACGCGCCGGCCGTCGAAACCGTATCCGACATGCAGGGCCGCACGGTGCGCGGGCCAACCCGCATCATCACCCGCATGCTGGAGGCGATGGGCGCCTCGGCCGTCGGCATGCCGGTGCCGCAGGTGCCCGAGGCGCTGTCGCGCAACGTCATCGACGGCGCGGTGATCCCGTGGGAGGTGACGGCGGTGCTGCGGGTCCCGGAACTGGTGGACACGCATACCGAAATGGGCGGTGACCGGGCGCTTTACACCTCGTTCTTCTACTTCGCCATGAACCGTGAGGCCTATGAGGAACTGCCCGAGGACCTGCGCGCCATCATCGACGAGCATTCCGGCATCGAGGCCTCGGCCTGGGCCGGGCGTATCCAGCAGGAAGGCGACGCGCCCGCGCGTCAGGCCGCCGTGGACCGCGGCAATACCATCGTCACCGTCGAGGGTGACGCGCTGGAAGAGTGGTATGCGATGGGCGAGCAGGTCCGCGCCGCCTGGGTAGAGGAAATGAACGAGCGCGGCCATGACGGCGCGGCGCTGCTGGAAGCGGCCGAGCGGCTGATCGAGGAAGAAACCAACCGCTGAGCCGGCGCTGCGGCCGGACAGGGCATCAAGGGGCCGGGCATCACCGCATGCCCGGCCCCATGCGTTCCCGGTCTGGTTCAAGGATGGATGCGCGCTGGCCGCGCGTCGGCCGCGACCTTGCCAAGGCGGCTGCAACCCTTGGTGAAAACCGCAACAACCCCCTTGCGCGACAACGCGCCGCATTTCATCCTGTGCGCCAAGGGAACGCGCGCAACCGACCCTGACACGGCCCACCCCGACACGGGCCAGCCGAGGAGAAGACACATGGACCAAGTCGACACCGGACTGCCCGACAATCACGGCGCCGAACTGCCCGCCATCACCCGGTTGACCGAGGCCGACCTGCGCGCCGCCCTCATCGCCGGCTGGGAAGACTTCAAGGCCGCGCCGATCTACGGGCTGTTCTTTGCCGCCGTCTACACGCTGGGCGGGCTGGCACTTTATTTCTGGATGCTGGGCGCGGGCGATCCTTTCTGGCTCATCCCCGTCGCCGCCGGCTTCCCCCTCTTTGCCCCCTTCGCCGCCGTCGGGCTGTATGAGGTCAGCCGCCGGCGCGAGATGGGCGAAAAGCTGGACTGGGGCCCCATCCTGGGCGCGCTGCGCGGGCAGGGCGACGGGCAGTTGCCGGTGATGGGCGTGGTGGTGCTGATCGTCTTCGGGTTCTGGGTGATTCTGGCGCGCGGGATCTTCGCCATCTTCTTCGCGCAATCCGGCGTGGGGTTCGATTCGATCGGCCATGTCTTCACCCTGCCGGGCTTCGGCATGATTCTGGTCGGCGGCGCGGTGGGCGCGGTCATGGCACTGGCGCTCTTCGCCATCACCGCCTTCAGCCTGCCGATGCTGCTGCACCGGCCGGTGGATTTCGTCACCGCCATCATCACCTCGGTCTCGGCGGTCAATGGCAACCGCGAGGTGATGCTGCGCTGGGCGGCGATCATCGCGGGGCTGATGATCGTGGCGATGATCCCGGCCTTCCTGGGGCTCTTGGTGGTGCTGCCGGTGCTGGGCCATGCCACATGGCATCTCTATCGCCGCACCATCGCCGACGCCCCGGCCAAGGCCGACTGATCGCAAGGGGGCCCGGCACACACCGCCCGGCCCCCCTGCCGCGAGAGCCGTCATGCCCGACCCCGCCCACGCCCCGCCCTCTGTCATCCCGGACCCGCAGCGCATTGGCCCGGCCGACCTGCGCGCGGTGCTGGCCGCGGGCTGGCGCGACTACCGGCGCGCGCCGCTTTACGGCATCGCCTTCAGCGCGGTCTATGTGCTGGGCGGGCTGATCCTGTTTGCCATCTTCACCGCCGCGGCGGCCGAATGGTGGTTCATCCCCATCGCCGTGGGCTTTCCCATCCTCGCCCCCTTCGCCGCCACCGGACTTTACGAGGTCAGCCGCCGGCTGGAACGCGGCGAGGAACTGTCGATGGGCGCGGTCTTCGGCGTGGTGCTGGCGCAGAAGGACCGGCAGGTGCCCTCGATGGCGATGGTGATCATGCTGGCCTTCATGTTTTGGGTTTTCGTCGCGCATACCATCTTCGCGCTGTTCTTCGGCCTGCAACCCATTGGCGGTTCGACATGGCAGATGCTGCTGTCGCCGCCGGGGCTGATGACCCTGGGCCTGGGCAGCGTGATCGGCGGGGCGATGGCGGCGGTCTTCTTCGCGCTGACGGCGGTCAGCCTGCCGCTGCTGCTGGACCGCGAGGTGGATTTCATCTCGGCGATGATCGCGTCCTTCGGTTGCGTGACCAGCAATCTGCCCACCATGGCGATCTGGGCAGCGCTGATCGCCGTGGCGCTGTTCGCGGGCATGCTGCCGGCGTTCCTGGGCCTCTTCGTCGTGCTGCCGGTACTGGGCCATGCCAGCTGGCACCTCTACCGCCGGCTGCTGCCCTGACGCCGCGCGGCGTGCTGCCCCGGCGCGTCACGCGCGCCCGGTCAGCCCCTTTCGCACACGGCGCACCATGAACCAGACCAGCGCAATCACCGCCGGCGTGATCAGCGCCAGCGTCGCACCCTGGCTCAACCCGGCCGGCTGGGCGACCGGCATCACCAGATTGGCCACCAACCCCACCGCGTAATAGCTGATCGCCACCACCGACAACCCCTCGACCGTGTGCTGCAGCCGCAACTGCAGGTCCGAACGCTGGTCCATGCTGCGCAGAAGCGCCTGGTTCTGGGCCGAGCGCGCCACCTCGACCTG
>SKNG01000133.1 GCA_007120685.1 Paracoccaceae bacterium
GGCGCCCGCCGCGCCCTGCGCCAGTGGCGCTTGTTGGGTTTGATTAGGGCGGCGGGGCGCTAGCTTGACCGGCATGCGCGATGCCCCCTCCGTCCCCGCCGTCTTGTCCGAACCCCTTGCGGGGTGGTTCGGTGCGCGCGGCTGGGTGCCGCACCCGCATCAACTGGCGCTGTTGGCGCATGACGGCGACGCGCTGCTGATCGCCCCCACCGGTGGCGGCAAGACGTTGGCCGGGTTCCTGCCCACGCTGGCGGCGCTGGCTGCCGACCCGCGCGACGGGCTGCACACGCTCTATGTTTCACCCTTGAAGGCGCTTGCCACCGACATTCGCCGCAACCTGTCCCAGCCGGTGGCGGAGCTGGGCCTGCCCCTGCGCATCGAGGATCGCACCGGCGACACGAAACCCGCCACCCGCGCACGCCAGCGGGTGGATCCGCCGCATGTGCTGCTGACGACGCCGGAATCGCTGGCGCTGATGCTCAGCTACCCCGAGGCGCCGCGCCTGTTCGCCGGGCTCAAGCGGGTGGTGATCGACGAGATCCACGCCCTGGCCGAATCGAAGCGCGGCGATCAGTTGATGCTGTGCCTTGCGCGGCTGCGCACCCTCTCGCCCGGGCTGGCCGCCATTGGACTATCCGCCACCGTGGACGACCCGCAGGCGCTGGCGGGCTTCATGGGCCCCGCCGGCCGGCCCGTTCCCTTGCTGCACGGCGCCCCCGGCCCGCCGCCGGACATCGCCATGCTGGAGACCGAGGCGCCACCCCCCTGGGCCGGCGCCGGCGGCCGTTACGCCGTGCGCGACGTGTTGAGGGCGGTCCAACAGGCCCGCTGCACGCTGATCTTCATCAACACCCGTGCGCAGGCGGAACTGTTCTTCCAGGCGCTCTGGGCCGAGAATGACGAGAACCTGCCCATCGGCCTGCACCACGGCTCGCTGTCGCGTGCGGCACGCGAGAAGGTCGAGGCGGCGATGGTGGCGGGCGACTTGCGCGCCGTGGTGGCGACCGGCAGCCTGGATCTGGGCATCGACTGGGGCGCCGTCGATCTGGTGATCCAGGTTGGTGCGCCGAAGAACGTCAAGCGGCTGGTGCAGCGCATCGGGCGGGCGAACCATGCCAGCACGGCGCCCTCTCGCGCGCGGATCGTGCCCGCCAACCGGTTCGAGGTGATCGAATGCGCCGCCGCCCTGCAGGCCGTGGCCGAGCGCGATCTGGATGGCGAGGCGCGCGCCCTCGCACCCCTCGATGTGCTCTGCCAGCATATCCTGCTTCTGGCCTGCGCCGGCCCGCTGGATGCGGAGGCGCTGTTCGCGGAACTGCGCCAGGCCGGCCCCTATGCCGCGCTCAGCCGCGCCGATTTCGACGCTTGCCTCGATTTCTGCGCCACCGGCGGCTATGCGCTTCGCGCCTATGACCGCTGGCAGCAGCTGATGGAACGCAACGGCCGCTGGCACCTGCGCGACCCCCGCCGCGCGCGCGACATCCGCATGAATGTCGGCACCATCACCGAACCGGCGATGCTGAAGGTGCGCAGCCGCAACGCCCATCTGGGCGAGGTGGAAGAGGCTTTCGCGGCGACCCTCTCGCCGGGTGAGACCTTCCTGATCGGCGGGCAGACCGTGCGCTATGACCGGTTGCGCGAGGCGGTGGTGCAGGTCACTCCCCAGCCCGCGCGGGAGCCGAAGATCGCGGTGTTTTCGGGGCTGAAACTGGCGATGAGCACACAACTGGCCGCGCGCGTGCAGACCATCCTGTCGGACCCCGCGCGCTGGGCGGCGCTGCCGGCGCATACCGCTGACTGGCTGGCGCTGCAGAGCCGCCTCTCGGCCCTGCCCGACCGCGGCACCCTGCTGGCCGAAACCTTCGCACGCGGCGGGCGCTGGTATCTGGCGCTCTACGGCTTTGCCGGGCGCAACGCCAACCAGACGCTGGGCCTGCTGGTCAGCAGGCGGATGGAAGCGGCAGGGCTGGGTCCGCTGGGCTTCGTCGCCACCGATTACGCGCTCTTGATCTGGTCACTGGACCCGGTGACCGACCCCAAAGCGCTGATCGACCGGCAGGGGCTGACGGACGGGTTCGACGCATGGCTGGGCGAAAATGCGGTGATGAAACGCGCCTTCCGCTCGGTGGCCACCGTGGCCGGGCTGATCCGCCCCAACCTGCCCGGCGCAAGGAAAAGCGGCAAGCAGGCGACGTTTTCCAGCGATATCCTTTACGACACCCTGCGCCGCTTCGACCCCGACCATCTGCTTCTGCGCATCACCCGGGCCGAGGCCGAACGCGGGCTGGTCGATTTCGGCCGCATCACCGCCATGCTGGAGGCCGCCCCCCGCCTGCACCACATCCGCGCGCCCCACGTCACCCCGCTCGCCGCGCCGCTTCTGCTGGAGGCCGGGCGCGTGCCCGTCCCCGGCAGTGGCCAGCAACGCCTGATGGAGGAAGAGGCCGCCCGCCTGATGGCCGAGGCCGGGCTGGACGCGCTTGCCTGACCCGGGCATACCGGCGCCATGCCCAGCCGAAACCCCCGCCCCTTCATCTTGCTGAAAATACGCCGGGGGGAGTCACGCGGCACGCGTGACGGGGGGCAGCGCCCCCCGCTCTGCTCACTGCCGGGCGCCACGCCATGACCGGCCCGCACCACCCCATCACTTTCCATGGCGCCCGCCTGGTCGCCCGGGCCGATGGCGCGCTGCATTGGCCCGATCAGGATAGCCTGATCGTCGCCGACCTGCACCTTGGCAAGCCCGAGCGCCTGGCCCGGTGCGGCGGCGGGCTGATCCCGCCCTATGGCGATGCCGAGACGCTGGCCCGCCTCAGGCGTGCGCTGCAGGAAACCGGCGCGGGGCGGGTGATCGTGCTCGGTGACGGCTTTGACGACCCGTTGGCCTGTCTGGTCGAGGCCGACCGCATCCTGCTCGCCAGTCTTGCCGCTGGGCGCGGCTGGGTCTGGGTGGCGGGCAACCATGATCCGATGGGCGCGATCAACGCGGCCGCCTTCGGCAGTCAGGTGGATGCGCTGTCGCTCGGCCCTCTAAGCTTGCGCCATATCGCGCAGGCGGGGACAGATGCGGGGCCGGTTGTTTCGGGCCATTTTCACCCTGCGGTCAGGCTGGCGCGCCGCCGGCGTCCGGCCTTTCTGATCGGCGCAAAGCATTTGGTCCTGCCGGCTTTCGGTGCCTATACTGGGGGTCTGGACGCCGATGACCCGGCGCTGATGGCCTTGGTGCCGCGGGGCCATGCTGTCCTGACCGGCTCGCGTGCGCTGGTCGTGCCCTGGCCCTTGCCCGCGCCTCGCGCGCGGCGCAGGGTGGAATAGCGGGAAGGGGGGCGCTGCCCCCCGCCCGGCCTCGTGCCGAGGCCGGACCCCCCCGCGTATTTTGGGCAAGATGAGGGGGTGGGCGGCTTGAAACCCAGTTAGCGGCAGTTGGAGTGCTTTCGCGCCGTGGCCGAGGCCGGGCATTTCTCGCGCGCGGCCGAGCGGCTGGGAATGTCGCAGCCGGCGCTGAGCCAGGCGGTGCGGGAGTTGGAGGATGGGCTGGGCACGCGGCTTTTCGACCGCACCACGCGGCGGGTGGATCTGACCGAGGCGGGGCGGCTGTTTCGGGATACCGCGCTGGCGGGGCTGGGCGAGATCGACCGCGCCGTGGGGATGGTGCAGGATCTGGCCGCGCTCCGCCGGGGCGTGGTGCGGCTGGCCGCCCCGCCCTTGCTGGCGGCCACGGTGCTGCCGCGCGCGGTGCGGGCGATCGGCGCGGCGCTGCCGGGGTTGGATATCCGGCTGGAGGATCTGGGCACCGATCTGATCGTGGACCGGTTGCGCAGCGGGCGGGCCGAGATCGGCATCGGCACCTTCCCGCCTGAGACCGAGGGGCTGGCTGTGACACCGCTGGTGCGCGACCGGCTGGCGGCCTTTTTGCGCGCCGATCATCCGCTGGCCGGCGCTGGCGCGCTGGGCTGGTCGGCGCTGGCCGATCAGCCGGTGGTGGCGCTGACGCGCGAGAGCGGCTTACGACTGTTGACCGAGATGGGATTTCAGGCCGCCGGGCTGGCGTTTCGCCCGACGCATGAGGTGCATCAGATCTACACTGCCCTGGCCTTGGTGGACGAACTGGGCGCGGTTGCCGTTCTGCCGGTCTATGCCGCCGGCGCCTTCCATGGCCGCGATTTCCGGGTCGTGCCGCTGACGGTGCCGGTGATCGGGCGCGAGATTGCGCTAGCCCGCCTGCTGGACAAAGCGCCCTCGCCCGCCGCGCAGGCGGTGGCGCAGCGGCTGATCCAGGACTTCCGGAAACACCTGCCCGACCTTGATTTTGATAATTAGGGTGAATGAATTTATCCTGAAACATGGTCTTCACGCATCAAAGCTTCTCTGCTTTGCTGGTCTCACAGCAATCGGAGTGGTGCGCGGTGGCGAAGGACCAAGGCAACAGCGGCTGGATCGGCCAGGCCATGCGCCGGCGCGAGGATGCGGCGCTGCTGCGCGGTCAGGGCCGGTTCACC
>SKNG01000013.1 GCA_007120685.1 Paracoccaceae bacterium
GGGCGGGTGGGGCGCCCGGCACGGACGGGGCGCGGGCGCGCATTGCCCCGGTCATCTAGATCCAAAGGCCGGCAATCAAGCGCAACGGGATGCCGGCCGCAGGTTTCCAAGCATTGCGCCCGTCCTGTAGGCTCCATCAGCCTCCGATCCGCGAGAAAGGCCCTCGCCATGCAGACAGACCCCTTCCGCGCGCGTCTCGCCCGCGCCATCGACCCCGAACTCAACAAAGCCCCCGGCCTCTCGCCCTTCAACCGGATCGTTGTCTGGGCGATCCTCGGCATGGTGCTCTTGGGAGTTCTGGAAACCGAAATCCGCGTCGTCGCCCGCGCCGGCATGCTGCTGCCGCTCATGGAAGCAGCCTTCTTCACCTTCTTCGCGCTGGAATATGCCGCACGGCTCTACGCCGCGCCGCTCAACCCCCGCTACCGCTCTGCCTGGCGCTTCGCCGTGACCCCGGCGGCGCTGCTCGATCTGCTGGTGCTGATCTCCTTCCTGTCGCCGCTGATGGGGCTGGAGGCCACGGTGTTCCGCCTGCTGCGGCTGGCGAGGCTGTTGCGACTGGCACGCATGGGACGCTACTCGCGGGCGATGGCGCTGATCCACAGGGCGGTGGTGATGCGCGCCACCGAACTGGGTCTCAGCGCGGCCATCGCGCTGGCCCTGATGCTGGGCTCGGCGACGCTGCTCTATGTTGTCGAAGCCGCCACCCAGCCCGAGGCCTTCGGCTCGATCCCCCGCGCGCTATGGTGGGCGGTGGCGACGCTGACCACGGTTGGCTACGGCGATATCGTGCCGGTCACGGCGCTGGGCCGGCTGCTGGCGGCGGCAACGGCGCTCTGCGGCATCGGGCTGATCGCGCTGCCGACCTCGATCCTGGCAGGCGCCTTTGCCGATGCCCTGCGCGTGGCACGCGAAGAGGCGGCAGACGGGCAATCCGACAAGCCGGAAACACCGCGATAAAGGCGCGCGGCCATGCAGATTGCGCATGCCGCCACGCCGCCGCTGCAATGGACAGGCCGGCGCGGAAGCTCTATCTACTACCCAGCGCCGCATCGTCCGGGTGCCGTTTCCGGAGCTGCAGCCCATCGAGGAGCCGCCATGCGCGATCTGAAACTGCCTGACCAGCGCCACCCCGAAAAGGCCCACCGCCCGGATCAGGCGCAGCCGAAAAAACCCGCCTGGATCCGCGTCAAGGCGCCGGGGGGCGCGGGGTATAATGAAACCCGCCGCATCATCCGCGAGGGCGGGCTGGCCACGGTTTGCGAGGAAGCCGGCTGCCCCAATGTCGGCGAATGCTGGTCGCAGGGCCATGCCACGATGATGATCATGGGCGAGATCTGCACCCGTGGCTGCACCTTCTGCAATGTCGCCACCGGCCGGCCCCAGGCGCTGGATACGTTCGAGCCCGGGCGCGTCGCGCATGCCGTGACGCAACTGGGGCTGAACCATGTCGTCGTCACCTCGGTCGACCGGGACGACCTGACCGATGGCGGGGCGGGGCATTTCGCCCAGACCATCCGCGCCATCCGTCATCGCAGCCCCGCCACCACCATCGAGGTGTTGACCCCGGATTTCCTGAAATGCGGGCCGGAGGCGCTGGAAACCGTCGTCGCCGCCCGGCCCGATGTGTTCAACCACAACCTGGAAACCGTGCCCGGGCTCTACCCCGAAGTGCGACCGGGCGCGCGGTATTTCCATTCACTGCGGCTTCTGCAGCGGGTCAAGGAACTGGACGCCGGGATGTTCACCAAATCCGGCATCATGGTGGGGCTGGGCGAAGACCGGCAGGCGGTGCTGCAGGTGATGGATGACATGCGTGCCGCGGATGTCGATTTCGTCACCATCGGGCAATATCTGCAACCGACGCCAAAGCACCACCGGGTAGACCGCTTCGTCACGCCCGACGAATTTGCCGGTTACGAAAAGGCAGCCTGGGGCAAGGGCTTCCTGATGGTCTCTGCCACGCCGCTGACCCGGTCGAGCTATCATGCCGGCGACGATTTCGCCCGCCTGCGCAACGCGCGGCAAGCTCGCCTGTCCGGCAACTGACAAGATCGCCACCGCCGGCGCGGCGGCCGTCAATAGATGTAGCGTATCTGCTCGGACCAGAACCGCTCCAGCCGGCGCAGCGACATGTTGATGCGGTCAAGCTCCTCGTAGCTGGTCACCTGGCGCGTGACCAGCCCCTCGGCGTGACGCTCGAACAGCCCGGCGACGATGCCGCGCACCTCGTGCCCGCGCTCGGTCAGCCGTACCCGCACCGCCCGGCGGTCGATGGCGCAGCGCTGGTGGTGCATGTAGCCGCCCTCCACCAGCTTCTTCAGGTTGTAGGAAACATTCGACCCCTGATAGTAGCCGCGTGACTTCAGCTCGCCCGCCGACACCTCGTTCTCGCCGATGTTGAAGAGTAGAAGCGCCTGCACCGCGTTGAGGTCGATCATGCCCAGCCGCTCGAATTCGTCCTTGATGACATCCAGCAGCAGCCGGTGCATCCGTTCCACCAGCGCCAGGCTTTCCAGATAGGTCGCCAGCATAAGCGCCTGCCCGCCCGGCGCGGCCTCGCCGTTTTCTGACGCGGCTGGCTGCGCCCCGTGACGCGACGCCGCGCCGCCAAGCCCGCTTCCTGCCCCCGTCGACAGCGACTGCCGGGCGCCCCGGTCATGCCCATCCTTGCGTTTCACGCGGCTGTGAAAGCTCATCCTGCACTCCGCCTTTTTTTGGCCCTTGCCATGCTGTCTGGCAGCGTGGCGGGGAAAGACGAAGATCGGGTTAATCGCCCAAAAGGGCACCGGGCAGCGTCAGCCCTGCCCGTCCGGCCGTAGCCGAGAAGAGGCGTGCCGGGCGATGGTATCGAGCAGCACGGCCTGCGCCGCCGGCTGACCCGCCTCGGGGGTCGCGCCGGCCACGGCCCTGCCGCCGTCGGTCTGCGTCAGCCGTGTGCTGATCTGGCGATAAAGATCATGATCGTTTTCATCGAGCAGCGCCTCGAACACATCCAGATCACCCGCCGACAGACCGGCCAGCGCCGTGTCGGCAAAGGGCCCCAGGATCAGGTCCATTTCGCGCGTGCCGCGCCGCCAGGCGCGCATGCGCAGCCGCCGCAGGCGGACGGCGGCGTCTTCCCGCTCCGCGGTGGTCTTTTTCGGCGCGGTGCTCATTGCACCCCGTCCAGGTGATGCCGAAGCCGCTTTTCCGCCTGCCCTGCCCGCGCCGCCAGCGCCAGCAATTCGGCGCGCAGCCCGCGCAGGTCGGTCATTGCCCTGCTCAGCGCCTGTTCGCGGGTTTCTTCAACGGTTGGCTCCTGCATCGATGGCGGGCTGATGCCATCGCCCTCGCCGCTGAGCAGCCAGCGCAGCGACACACCCAGCATCGCGGCCAGCATCTGCAGTCGGTTGGCGCGCGGTTCGGCCAGATCGCCTTCCCAGCTGCGCAGGGTCCGCGTGCGCACGCCCAGCCGGCCGGCAAGCTGCGCCTGGCTCAGCCCCGCGGCCTCTCGCGCTGCGGCCAGCCGGTCGCCCAGCGTGGCCTGTTCGTCGGAATACCAGCCATCCTGGTCGAGATTGTTGTCGTCGCTCATCGATTCTCCTTCGCTGGCGACCCTTGCAAGGCCCCGCTGCGCACCATAGTAGACAGGGCCGGGAACATCAAACCGGAGCGCGCGCATGGCCTTCCTTTCGGACACTCTGGCGCGGGTCAAGCCCTCGGCCACCATCGCCGTGACCAACAAGGCGCGCGAGTTGAAGGCCGCCGGGCGCGACGTCATCGGCCTGGGCGCGGGCGAACCGGATTTCGACACGCCGGCGCATATCAAGGACGCCGCCAAGCGCGCCATCGACGCGGGCGAGACGAAATACACCGCCGTCGACGGGATGCCGGCGCTGAAGGAGGCGATCTGCGAAAAATTCAGGCGCGACAACGGTCTGGACTACGCGCCGGCGCAGATCACGGTGGGCACGGGCGGCAAGCAGGTGCTTTACAACGCACTGGTGGCGACGCTCAATCCGGGCGACGAGGTCATCATCCCCGCGCCCTTCTGGGTCAGCTACCCTGACATGGTGCTGATGGCCGGCGGCACGCCGGTCACGGTGGCGGCCGGGATCGACACCGGGTTCAAGCTGACGGCGGCGGCGCTGGAAGCCGCCATCACGCCGCGCACCAAGTGGTTCATCTTCAATTCACCCTCCAACCCCACCGGCGCGGGCTATACGGAGGCCGAGCTGCGCGCCCTGACCGACGTACTGATGCGCCATCCGCATGTCTGGGTGATGTCGGATGACATGTATGAGCATCTGGTCTTCGACGATTTCCGCTTTACCACGCCCGCGCAGGTGGAGCCCGGGCTTTACCCGCGCACGCTGACCTGCAACGGGGTCAGCAAGGCCTATGCGATGACCGGCTGGCGGATCGGCTATGCCGGGGGGCCGGAGGCGCTGATCCGGGCGATGGGCAAGGTGCAGTCGCAATCGACCTCGAACC
>SKNG01000314.1 GCA_007120685.1 Paracoccaceae bacterium
CCCCACCTGCCCGAGGGCGCCTCGGGCGAGGAATGGCAGGTCCATGGCGGCGGCTTCTACCATATCCGCAAGTTCACCGTCGCCCCGGCCGAGATGCCGGAACACCTGACCTGGTTCAAATGGGAAAGCTACGCCACCTGGCTTTCGGGCTTCGCGCTGCTGGCGGTGATGTATTACCTCGGCGCCGAATTCTACCTGATCGACCCGGAAGTGCGCGATCTGGCGGTCTGGCAGGCGGTGGCGATCTCCGTGGCCTCGCTGGGGTTCGGCTGGCTGGCCTATGACCGGCTGTGCCGGACCTTCGAGACCGCCAACCAGACGGCGCTGATGGTGGCGCTTTTCGTCGTGCTGGTGGGCATGTCCTGGTTCTATGCGCAGGTGTTTTCCGGGCGCGCGGCGCTTCTGCATCTGGGCGCCTTCACCGCCACCATCATGTCGGCCAATGTGTTCATGGTCATCATCCCCAACCAGAAGGTGGTGGTGGCCGACCTGAAGGCCGGGCGCCGGCCGGACCCGCGCTATGGCCGCGTGGCCAAGCAGCGCTCGACGCATAACAACTACCTCACCTTGCCGGTCATCTTCCTGATGCTGTCGAACCATTACCCGCTGGCATTCGCCACGGAATGGAACTGGGTGATCGCCAGCCTGGTGTTCCTGATGGGCGTCACCATCCGCCACTGGTTCAACAGCCACCACGCGCGCAGCGGCAACCCGCACTGGACCTGGGCCGCGACGGTTCTGATCTTCATCGCCATCATGTGGCTGTCGGTGGCGCCGATGCGGGGCGCGTCGGACGACCTGTCGGCCCTGCCGCCCTCGGCCGCGCGTTTTGCCGAGGCCCCGGGGTTCGAGGATGTGCACAGTATCGTCCTGGGGCGCTGTTCGATGTGCCATGCCGAACAGCCGGTTTGGCCGGGGCTGCACTGGCCCCCGCGCGGCGTGGTGCTGGAGGAACCGGCCCATACCGCCCGCAACGCCCGTACCATCTACCTGCAATCGGCCCGCAGCCATGCCATGCCGCCGGGCAACATCGTCTGGATGGAGGAGGACGAGCGCGCGGCGATCCGCGACTGGTATCGCGCGGCGCTGGGTTCCTGAGACGCCGGCTCGATTGACCGCCCCCATTGACCGGGCAAGGGTTTGGGGGCATGAGCTTTGCCATGCTGGTCTACAAGATATTCCGCCGGTCAGAGTGGGACGCCTTCGTGGCCGCCGGCCGCAGCCTGGGCGCGCCGGTCGATCTGGCCGACGGGTTCATCCACCTGTCCACCGCTGCGCAGGTGACCGAAACGGCGGCGCGCCATTTCGCGGGCGAAGGCGATCTGGTGCTGGTGGCGCTGGACGCTGACGCGCTGGGCATGGCGCTGCGCTGGGAGCCCTCGCGCGCGGGGGCGCTGTTCCCGCATCTCTACCGACCGCTGGTCGCCGGCGATGTGGTCTGGGACAAGTCGCTGCCGCTGGGCGTGTCCGGCCATATCTTTCCCGAAGGCGTGGTATGAGCCTGGAACGGCTGGGCCTCGCGGCGCTGCACCGGCTGGACCCGGAAACCGGGCATGATCTGGCGCTGCGGGCGCTGCGGGCGGGGGTGCTGGGCGGCAATGGCCCGGTCAGCACGGCGCGGCTGCGGGTGCGGCTGGCGGGTTTCGCGCTGCCCAATCCGCTGGGGCTGGCGGCGGGGTTCGACAAGAACGCGGTGGCGGTGGATGCGCTGTTGCGGCTGGGCTTCGGCTTTGTCGAGGTCGGCGCGGCCACGCCCCGCCCGCAGCCCGGCAACCCGCGCCCGCGCCTCTTTCGCCTGACCGAGGACCATGCGGTGATCAACCGCTTCGGCTTCAACAACGACGGGGCAGAGGCGATAGCCGCGCGGCTGGCGGCGCGGCGGCGGGCCGGCGTGCTGGGGCTGAACCTCGGCGCGAACAAGGATAGCACCGACCGCGCCGGCGATTTCGCCCGCGTGCTGGCGGTCTGCGGCGGGGCGGTGGACTTCGTCACCGTCAATGTCTCGTCCCCCAATACCGAGAAGCTGCGCGACCTGCAGGGGGCCAGCGCGCTGCGCGCCTTGCTTCTGGGGGCGATGGACGCGCGCGATGCGCTGCCGCGTCCCCTGCCTGTTTTCCTGAAGATCGCGCCGGATCTGGACACGTCAGAATTGTCTGACATTGCTGGCGTGGCGATGGAATGCGGAGTCGCGGCAATCATCGCCACCAATACCACCTTGTCGCGCGATGGTTTGAAAAGTGACAGGAAAGGGCAAGCTGGCGGCCTTTCTGGCCGGCCATTGTTCGAAAAATCCACACGTGTTCTGGCGCAACTGTCGCAGGCCACGGCTGGCGGGCTGCCACTGATCGGGGTTGGCGGGGTGGAGGATGCGCAGACCGCCTATGCCAAGATCCGCGCCGGGGCCAGTGCCCTGCAGCTTTATTCAGCGCTGGTCTATGGCGGGTTCTCGCTGGTCGGTGACATCCTGCGCGGGCTCGACGACCTGCTGGCGCGCGGTGGTTTCGACACTGTCTCGGAGGCGGTGGGCAGCGGCCGGGGGGAATGGCTGTGAGCGACATCGAAATCTGGCACAACCCGCGCTGTTCGAAATCCCGCGCGGCGCTGGCGCAGATCGAGGCGCGGGGGATCGTGCCGCGCATCCGCCTCTACCTGACCGACCCGCCGGACGAACCCGCGCTGCGCGCGATGCTGGCGGCGCTGGCCCTGCCGGCGGCGGCGCTGCTGCGCCCCGAGGGCAAGGCGCTGAAGGACCGGCCGGAGGCAGAGATCATCGCCGCGATGCTGGCCGATCCGAAACTGATCGAACGCCCGATGGTGCGGCGGGGCGCACGCGCGGTGATCGGCCGCCCGACCGAGGCGGTGACGGACCTGCTGGACGGCGCCTAGGCGTCAAGCCGCCAGTGCCTGCTCGATAGCCGTGGCCAGCTTCCCGGTCAGTTCGCCCACCTGATCCGAGGTCAGGATGAAGGGCGGCGCCAGCAGCACATGATCGCCGCGCTGCCCGTCGATGGTGCCGCCCATCGGATAGCAGATCAGCCCCGCATCCATCGCCGCTGCCTTGATCTTCGCATGCAGCTTGCGGCCGGGATCGAACGCTTCCTTGCTCTCACGGTCGGCGACCAGTTCCACGCCGCGGAACAGCCCCCGCCCGCGGATGTCGCCGACATGCGGGTGCTGGCCGAAACGCGCCTCCAGCGCCGCCTGCAGTTCCGCCCCGCGTGCCTGCACCTGTGCCAGCAACTCACGCTCATCGATCGCGCTCAGCACCGCATTCGCCGCCGCCGCCGCCATCGGATGGCCCATATAGGTGTGCCCGTGCTGGAAGAACCCGCTGCCGGCGGCGATGGCGTCGTAGATGCGGCCAGAGGTCAGCAGCGCCCCGATGGGCTGATAGCCCGCGCCCAGCCCCTTGGCGATGGTGATCATGTCCGGTGCCACGCCATCCTCGGCGCAGGCGAACAGATGCCCGGTGCGCCCCATGCCGCACATCACCTCATCCAGGATCAGCAGCACCCCATGCCGGTCGCAGATCTGCCGGATGCGGGCCAGATAGCCCGGCACCGCCGGCACCGCCCCTGCCGTCGCCCCCACCACCGGCTCGGCGATGAAGGCCATCACGGTTTCCGGCCCCAGCCGCAGGATCTCGGCCTCCAGTTCGCCCGCGACGCGCGCGCCATAAGCTTCCACGCTCTCGCCCTCCTGCCGGTCGCGGTATTCGTAGCAGGGCGCGATATGGCTGACCTCGGCCAGCAGGGGCGCGAATTGCGCGCGCCGCCACAGGTTGCCGCCGGCGGCCAGCGCGCCCAGCGTGTTGCCGTGATAGCTTTGCCGCCGCGCGATGACCCGGTGGCGCTGCGGCTGGCCGATCTCCAGGAAATACTGCCGCGCCAGTTTCAGCGCGGCCTCCACCGCCTCGGACCCGCCGGAGAGCAGATAGACCCGGTCTATCCCTTCCGGCGCGCTGGCGATCAGCCGGTCGGCCAGCTCCTCGGCGGGCTCGGAGGTGAAAAAACCGGTATGGGCAAAGGCCAGCCGGTCAAGCTGGGCGTGCAGCGCCGCGCGCACGCCGGCGTCGGAATGGCCCAGGCAGGACACCGCTGCGCCGCCCGAGCCATCCAGATACCGCTTGCCCGCGCTGTCGATGATGTAGCAGCCATCGCCCGCCACCGCCGTCGGCAGCGTGCCTTTCGTCGAACGCCCGAAGATATGCCCGGCCATCGCGCTATTCCCTGACCACATAGACCGAGCAGCGCGCATGCCGCACCACCCGCGCCGCGTTCGGCCCCAGCAGGTAATCCTTCAGCGCCGGCCGGTGCGAGCCGATGACGATGGTATCGACATCGAGCTTGCGCGCGGCGCCGAGGATCTGGTCATAGATGGTGCCGTGCAGCACATGGGGATGCACCTCTACCCCTTCCGGCACATTCGCGTTCACCCATTCCGTCAGCGCCTCGCCCATCGCATGCAGGGCCTGTTTCTCGTAATCCTTGCCGAAGAAGCCGCTGACCTGCGCCAGGCCGAAATCCGGCAGCACGCTGGCCACATGCAGGACGCCATCCGCGCCCAGCAAGAGCAGCGCCTCGGCCAGGGGCTTGCGCCAGCTGCCCTCGTCCGACAGATCGACGGGCAGCAGGATGATGCGGGACCGGGTCATGGCGGCGATCCTTTGGGTCAGAAGGCGGGTTTGGTTTGCCGGCGGCGCTGGAACAGCACGATCAGGCCCAGCAGCAACAGGGCGGGAATGTAGAACACTTCCTGCGGCATGCGGTCGGCGCGCCGCTGCAGTTCGGCCACGGTGACCGGCGTGTCGCCATAGAAATCGAACCGGACCAACGCCTCGGAGAATTGCGTGTTCGGCATCGGTTCATCCAGCACCATGCGGTCCTCTTCCGGCATCAGCCACAGCCCGGTGGCATCGATGCGCTGGGCGGGCGCGGTATCGTCGATATCCAGCACCAGCGTTGTCTGGGTGATCTGGCCGGTGTTGAAATCCGGGCCTGAAACGATCAGGCGCAATTCCTCGCCCTCTGGCGCGGCCTCGACGACCTGTTGCAGCTCTACCGGCGGCAGGTTGACGAATTCCGGCTGCACGCGGTTCAGCCAGAAATTCGGCACGAAGAGCGTGAAGGCGACCAGCAGCAGCGCCGCGGTTTCCCAGGCGCGCGAGGGGGCGAGGAAATAGCCCTGCGTGGCGGCCGCAAACAGCAGCATGGCGAAGGTGGCGGTGATGAAGACGATGCCGGCCTCTATCAACCCGTCCCATGTGCCCAGGTCGATCCCGTAAAGGATCAGCGCGGGGTTGTAGATGAACAGGAAGGGCAGCGCGACGGTGCGCAGCGAGTAGAAGAAGGCGGTGAAGCCCGTCTTGATGGGGTCGCCCCCGGACACGGCGGCGGCGGCGAAACTGGCCAGGCCCACGGGTGGCGTGACATCGGCCATGATGCCGAAATAGAACACGAAGAGATGCGCCGCGATCAGCGGCACGATCAGCCCTTCCTGCGCGCCCAGAGACACCACCACCGTCGCCATCAGCGAGGAGACGACGATGTAATTGGCCGTCGTCGGCAGCCCCAGCCCCAGGATAAGCGAGAAGAGGCCGACCAGCACCAGCATGAAGAACAGGTTGCCGAAGGCGAGGTATTCCACCAGCCCGGCCAGTTCGGTGCCGATGGGCGTGCGGGTCACGGTGCCGACGATGATACCGGCGGCGGCGGTGGCGACGCCGATGCCGATCATGTTGCGCGCCCCGGCGATCAGCCCTTCGGCCAGGTCGCTGATGCCGGCCTTCAGTTCGGCCAGGAAGGCCGCGGCCTGCCCGCGCAGCAGCGCCTTCAGCGGGCGCTGGGTGGTGATGATGAACAGCATCATCGCCACGGCATAGAAGGCCGATTTGGCGGGCGACTGGCGTTCCACCATCAGATACCAGACCAGGATGATGATCGGCAGCAGGAAATGCAGGCCCGTGGGCACCACCTCACGCATCACCGGCAGCGTGAATTCGCGCGCGTTGGGGTTGTCCATCTCCAGATCCGGGCGGCGCGCAGCGACGACCAGGGCGGCGACATAGAGCGCCAGCACCACGGCGATCATCACCGGGTCGGCAATCGCCGGCGCCCCGGCGCGCAACAGGCCGACGGCCCAGATGGCGGCATAGAACAGCGCGCCGGCGACGACGAAGCCCACGAAGACCTTCAGGAACATGTTCAGCAGGCTTTTCGATTCGCCCAGCGCCGGCATGTCCTTCTTCAGCGCCTCCAGATGCACGATGTAGACCAGCGCGATGTAGCTGATCACGGCCGGAATGAAGGCGTGCTTGATCACCTCGACATAGGAAATGCCAATGAATTCGACCATCAGGAAGGCCGCCGCGCCCATCACCGGCGGCATGATCTGGCCGTTGACGGATGACGAGACCTCGACCGCGCCGGCCTTTTCGCTGGAAAAGCCCACGCGCTTCATCAGCGGGATGGTGAAGGTGCCGGTGGTGACCACATTGGCGATGGACGAGCCGGAGATGACGCCGGTGGCGGCCGAACCAACCACCGCGGCCTTGGCCGGCCCGCCGCGCAGATGGCCGAGGCCCGCGAAGGCCATCTTGATGAAGTAATTGCCCGCCCCTGCCTTATCCAGCAGCGAGCCGAAGAGCACGAAGAGGAACACGAAGGCCGTGGAGACGCCCAGCGGGATGCCGAAGACCCCGACATTGGTGTCATACCATTGCGTGTTGATGATGCCGTTGAACGACCTTCCCGAATGTTCGATCAGTTCCGGGATCAGCCAGCCGGTGCCGAAATAGCTGTAGGCCAGGAAGACCGCCCCCACCACCGTCAGCGCCGGACCCAGCGCGCGGCGCGAGGCTTCCAGCAGCAGCAGCAGGCCCAACGCGCCGATGACGACCTGCGGAAAGATCACGTCGATCTGCCAGCCCAGGATCGACCAGTCCACTTCCCAGCGGATCAGGCGCCCCTCGCGCGCGGTCATCGAGATTTCGCGCGAGAACCAGTAGACGTAAAAGGCGCAGCCGGCGGCGGTGAAGGCCAGGATCCAGTCGATCAGCGGGATGCGCCGGCGCGGCGAGTTCTTGAAGGCGGGATAGGCCAGGAAGGCCAGGAAGATGGCAAAGGTCAGGTGGATGGGGCGGGTCTGGTCCGAACCCATTACCCGCAGCCAGTCGGCGGAACCCGCGAACCAGAACATCGGTTCGGCGATCCAGATCTGAAAGAGCGACCAGAGCAGCGCGACGGTGGAGATCAGCAGCGCGACGATTCGGTTGTCAGGGACACGGGCGCCGGAATCGGCGCTGGAAACCAGGTCCTGCAATTCGGCATCGCTAAACTGGCGCTTGCCCTGAGCGTCGTCGCCCGCGCGTTCACCCGTGCGATCCTCGACCATCCGCATCTCCCCATCGGCTGTCAGGTTGTTGTTTTTATGACTTTTAACAAGAACGGCCCGCCGCGCGTGGCGGCGGGCCTGTCTGTGGGGTGATCGGCCGGCGGTTGCCCGCCGGGGGCGATCAGTCCGTCAGGCCCGCTTCGCTGAAAAAGCGCGCCGCACCGTCATGGATCGGTGCCGACAGCCCGTCACTGACCATTTCCGCCGTGTCCAGCGCGCCCAGCGCCGGGTGCAGGCTACGGAAAAAATCGATATTCTCGAAGACCGCGCGGGTGACGTGGAAGACCACTTCCTCGGGCACCGCGGCCGAGGTAACGAAGGTCGCGCCGACGCCGAAGGTGGTGACGTCTTCATCGGTGCCGCGATACATGCCGCCGGGAATGGTGGCCATGCGGTAGTAGTCACGCTCTTCCACCAGCGCGCGGATCACGTCGTTGTCGACATTCACCAGCACCGTGTCACAGGCCGTCGTGGCCTCCTGAATCGCGCCCGAGGGGTGGCCGACGGTGTAGACGATGGCATCGACATTGTTGTCGCACAGCGCCTGCGCCTGTTCGCCCGCCTGCAGTTCCGACGCCACCGAGAAGGTGTTCATGTCCCAGCCCATCGCGGCCATGACCACTTCCATCGTGCCGCGCTGGCCGGAGCCGGGGTTGCCGACGTTCACGCGCTTGCCGGCCAGGTCGTCAAAGCTGGCGATGCCGGCATCGGCGCGGGCGACCACGGTAAAGGGCTCTGGGTGCAGCGAGAAGACGGCGCGCAGATCCTCGAACGGGCCATCATCCTCGAACCGGGAGGTGCCGTTGAAGGCGTGATACTGCCAGTCCGATTGCGCCACGCCGAATTCCAACTCGCCCGAGCGGATGGCGTTGATGTTGAAGATCGACCCGCCGGTGGATTCCACCCCGCAGCGGATGCCGTGCTCGCCGCGGTCGCGTGAGACAACGCGGCAGATGGCGCCGCCGGCGGGGTAGTAGACCCCGGTCACGCCGCCGGTGCCGATGGAGATGAAGGTCTGTTGGGCCTGCGCGGCGCCGGCGGCCATCAGGGCAGCGGCGGCAAGGCCGGTAAGATGCAGAGTTTTCATGAGACTCCCTATCGTCTTGCTGTTTTTCACTGACAATCCGCCCAACCGGCGCCAAGTG
Organism: Paracoccaceae bacterium; assembly: GCA_007120685.1. GTDB lineage: Bacteria > Pseudomonadota > Alphaproteobacteria > Rhodobacterales > Rhodobacteraceae > Pararhodobacter. The sequence continues at coordinate 8,538 of SKNG01000314.1, forward strand.
TCGGAGTGCCGGGCAGGCGTGAACCGTGCGACCAGACAAGCCAAAAGCCGCGGGCTTGTCAATCATGCCGCCGCTGATCCTGTGCCAGCCTGATCGTCAGAGTGGTTTAGCGCCCGATATCGGTGCCCTTCGTTACATCGGCGCAGAAATCCAGCAGGAAGCGGTTGACCTCGTCAGGTTTTTCCTGCTGCGTCCAGTGGCCGCAGCCGGGCAGGATGACATTGGCGCGCAGATCCGGCACCTCGCTGGGGAAATTGGCCAGGATATCGGGGTTGGCGGCAACCACCACATCGCTTTCGCCGGCAATGAAAGCGGCGGGCACGGTGATATGGGCCCCGCGCCAGGGGGCCATCTCGTGCCAGGTCAGGTCGGCCGCGCGGTAGTAGTTCAGCGCGCTGGCAAAGCCCGTGCGTTCGAATTCGGCGGTGTAGTGGTCCAGGTCGGCCTCGGTGAACCAGGCGGGCAGGGCGCCCTTTGGCCAGGCAAAGGCGTCCTCCAGACGGTCATTGTTCTTCAGTTCGGCCAGCTTGATCTCCTCGGGCGGGGCATCGCCGGAGAGGGTGAAGAAGAAGCCCTTCAGCCAGCTGCGCACATCCTTTTCGATATCGGCCTCGGCGCGGCCGATCTGGTTGAAGTAGAGCTGGTAGTGAAAACCGTCCGGCCCAACCTCGCGCCGCATGGATTGCGAGGGCGGGATGGTATGGTCATAGGTGAAGGTCGTGCGCGCGCCGTAATAGGGCACCGACAGGCCGACCACCGCGCGGAACAGATCCGGGCGGAACAGCGCTGCGTTCCAGGCCACCGGCGCGCCCCAGTCATGACCGGCGATGATGGCGGATTTGTGCGGCAGTGTGGCCAGCAGGCCCACCATGTCGCCCACCAGTTTCGGCTGGGTGAAGGCGGCCGGGTCGGTGGGATGCGAGGACCGGCCGAAGCCGCGCATGTCCGGCGCGATGACGTGAAAGCCGGCATCGCCGAGCGCGTGCAGCTGGTGGCGCCAGGAATACCAGCTTTCCGGAAACCCGTGGCACAGGATGACGCAGGGGCCGTCCTGGGGGCCGGCCTCGGCGACATGCAGGCGGATGCCGCCCAGGTCGATGCTGCGATGGGTGATGGTGGCCATGATCTGCTGTCTCCTCTCGGTTCGCCCTTTCCGCCGGGATCCCGGCGCCTCCGTGAAAGGGTTGTCCTGCAAGATCGTCCTGCAAGATTGCAGGACGATCTTGCGCGGCAGGTTGGGGGGCTGTCAACGGGTTGCGCGGTCGGCCGGGTGGCCGGGAAGCGATACGAGGCGCCGTGCGTCGCTGCACGGCGAACGGGGCTTACGCGCCAGCGCTCAGCTGCCTAGGGGGATGCGGGCTGTCCGATGGTGCTCAGACCAGCGGGATATGCGCGGTGCGCTCGGCCAGCGCCGCCAGCAGGGGTGCGGGGTCGCCGCTTTGCCGGCTCTGACGGATGGCCCGCAGCAGCGCCGCGTCCCCGGCGCAGCGCGCGACGCTGCGCAGGAACTGGGTGGCATAGCCGAACTCTGACGGCTCCCGCGCGGCAAGCAGCAGTCGGTGCGCGCGGCGCAGATCGTCCGACAGGGCAAGGGGATCGCTGCCGGCGTTGCGCGCCATCCGCTCAGGCCCCGCGACGCGGCCCGGCGCGCCGCTATCCGACGTCGCGCTGCTGCCTGTCCCTCCGACCGACGGATCACCCTGCCCACCATCCGCCCCGGATCGGCACCCTGCCAGTCCGGCGCCGGGTGCCATGATCCGGCGGTTGGCGGGTGTGGCCGCTGCGGGCATCAGCCGGTGCCGAACGGCCGGCGGCACCACTGCATCGCCAAACAGCGGCACCAGATCCCGCGCCAGGTTCAGCGGTTTTTCCACAAAGGCCTCGGCACCGGCATTGCGGCAGGCATCGGCCATGGCAGGATCCCCGGATATGGCGACGACGCGCGGTGCGCGGCCGGCCTGCCGGGCCAGGGCGGCGATCAGCGACAGGCCGCTTCCATCCGGCAGGCCCGGATCGATCAGCGCCACATCTGGCCGATACACCCGCAGATGCAGCATGGCCGAGGCCAATGTCTCTGCCCGCCGCAGCCGGATGCCCAACCGGCGGCAGGCCAGGCGCACCGCCTCGGCGGCCAGGCGGCTGTCTTCTACCAGCAGCAAGGTCTGCGGCATTCCGGGGGCGGCACGGCCGGCAAATGCCGGGCCTGCCGGCGCCGTGGTGAAGGGGGGCAGGGACGGGCTGGCCGGCGCCACCGGCATCTGCGCCTGGTTCGGCATGAGGAAGCTCCTTTCGCATGGCGGACAGGCCGACGCGGCGGCCCCTGTTGAGCCCTCGAATCTGATGCTTTTTGGCTAACGCGCGGTTAAGTCGCGACCCGGCACCGCCTATTGATGCGCCGCCGGCTTGCATTTCGGACCTTGCGGGGCAATACCGGCCCGAGGAGCGCCCATGCCCGGGCCGCGCATCTGGCCAGAAGCCTGGCATCAACCCGGCACCAACCCGACGGAGCCTGCCATGATCGGACGTCTGAACCATGTCGCCATTGCCGTGCCTGACCTGCAGGCCGCGGCCGATCAGTATCGCAGCGTCCTGGGCGCCGATGTCGGCGCCCCGCAGGACGAGCCCGACCACGGCGTGACGGTGGTCTTCATCACCCTGCCCAACACCAAGGTAGAACTGCTCTATCCCCTGGGCGAGGACAGCCCGATCAAGGGTTTTCTGGACAAGAACCCCGCCGGCGGCATCCATCACATCTGCTACGAGGTCGATGACATCATCGCCGCGCGCGACAAGCTGCGCGCCGAGGGTGCGCGGGTGCTGGGCACGGGCGAGCCGAAGATCGGCGCGCATGGCAAGCCGGTGCTGTTCTTGCATCCGAAGGATTTCAACGGCTGCCTGGTCGAACTGGAGCAGGTCTGATGACGCTGTTTTCCGGCGCGGTGCTGTTTGCGGTGATCTGGTTCCTGACCCTGTTCGTGGTGCTGCCGATCCGGCTGACCACGCAGGGCGAGGCGGGCAACGTCGTGCCGGGAACGCCCGAATCGGCACCCTCGGACCCGCAGATGAAGCGCCGGCTGAAGATCACCACCGGGGTCAGCCTGGTCATCTGGGCAGTGGTGGCCGCGATCATCCTTTCTGATCTGATCAGCGTTGATGATCTGGATTTCATCGGCCGCGCGACGCGGGGATAGGGCGCGCGAAAGCGACGCATTCAGCGCCAGGGCGCCCGGGAACTGTCTGGCGGGCCGGCGGTGCCGGTTTCGTCTAGCGGCTCACCCAGTCGGTGATGGTGGCGATATCCGGGCGGGGGCGTTCCGGCGGGCTCGCCGCGCACTGGCCGATATGAACGAAGCCGGCGATACGCTCGTCTTGGGCGAGATTCAGGCCCTCTTCCAGAAAAGGTCGATCATAGGCGGCGAAACCGCTGAGCCAGCAGGCGCCCAGCCCCTGCGCCAGCGCGGCATTGACCAGCCCCAGGCACAGCGCGCCGGCGGAAAGCAGCTGTTCCCATTCCGGGATCCTGTCGGTGGGACGGGGCACGCAGACCACAGCCACGGTGACCGGGCTGTCCTGCCACGCGGCGATGTCCTTGGCCAGTTTCTCTGGGTCGCGGCCGATGGCACTGCCGCGCGCGGCGACCAGGTCGGCGAGGCGCTGGCGGGCAGCACCTTCGATGACGATGAAACGCCAGGGTTCCAGCTTGCCGTGATCCGGCACGCGCGCGGCGGCGGTCAGCAGGCGGGTGAGCGTGGCGCGGTCCGGGGCGGGACCCCTGAGCAGGCGCGCGGGGCGCGAGCGGCGGGTGAGCAGGAAATCGATCACGTCGGGGCGGGCGGCGGGTGCGGTCATGGGAGCTCCTGTGTCGGACCGGACATGGCACCCTGAGGCCGTGCGGGCAAGAGGGTGGCGAAGCATGCGGGGGGCTGCCGCCCCCCGCGCCCCCCGCCCAATGGGGGGCACGCCCCCCCTTTGGAAACCCCGTGCGTATTTCGGGGCAAGATGAAAGCGGCGGGTTGCGCAGGGCAGGGGGGTCGCGCAGACTGCGCATGCGTTGAATGGGGGGCGGCGATGCTGGTGGCCGATCTGGGCGATATGCGCCTGCACTACCGGGACGAAGGGGCAGCGGACGGGGCGCCGGTGGTGTTTGTCAATTCGCTGGGCACCGATCTGCGGCTTTGGGACAAGCTGGTGGCGCGGATGCCCGCCGGGTTGCGGCTGATCCGGTATGACAAGCGCGGGCACGGCCTGTCGGATGCGCCGCCCGCGCCCTACGCGATGGGCGCGCTGGTGCGCGATCTGGAGCGTCTGCTGGACCATCTGACGGTGCGCGAGGCACTGGTGGTGGGGCTTTCCATCGGCGGCATGATCGCGCAGGGGCTGGCGGTGAAGCGGCCCGATCTGGTGCGGGCCGTGGTGCTGTCGAACACCGCCGCCCGCATCGGCACGCCGCAGATGTGGCAGGAGCGGATCGAAACCGTTCAGGCCGGTGGACTTGAGGCGCTGGCCGATGCGGTGATGGAACGCTGGTTTCCGCCGGCCTTTCGCGCTTTGCCCGAGGCCGCGGCCTGGCGCCACATGCTGTGCCGCACGCCGGCGCAGGGCTATGCCGGCTGTTCGGCCGCGATTGCGGGCAGCGACTTTCTGGCCTCGACCGCGACGCTGCGTCTGCCCGCGCTGGGCATCGCTGGCAGCGAGGATGGCTCGACCCCGCCGGACATGGTGCATGAGACGCTGGCGCTGATCCCCGGCAGCCGGGTGGCGCTGATCCGGGGGTCCGGCCATCTGCCCTGCGTCGATCAGCCCGATGCCTATGCGGCGGAATTGTCTGACTTCATGCGGCAGATCGGGCATCTGGGGTGATGTTGCGAAAGTGAAAAGAAAGTCCGCTTCCCAGCCTCTTGCCTCGTTTTCACGCCGCAAAAGTGAAATCAGCTCCTGTCTCGTGCGTTTTCCGGACGGGCGATGACCGGGCCGCCGCATGGCCGCCTGCCGATGGCCTTTATCCTGGCCACGCTGACGCTGGAGGCGATCGGCTTTGGCTTGATCATGCCGGTGATGCCCGACCTGCTGCGCGAGGTGACGGGGGGCGATCTGGCCCATGCCGCGCTTTGGGGCGGGCTGCTGATGGGGGGCTATGCCTTCATGCAGTTCCTGTTCGGACCGGTGATCGGCAACCTGTCGGACCGGTTCGGGCGCAAGCCGGTGTTGCTGTTGTCGCTGGGCGTGCTGTCGGCGGATTACATGGTGCTGGCGCTGGCGGGCACGATCTGGCTGGTCTTCGTGGCAAGGCTGATCACGGGCGCCGCAGCATCGACCTTCGCCACCGCCGCCGCCTATATTGCCGATATCTCGACCCCCGAGCAGAAGGCGCAACGCTTCGGCCTGATCGGGGCGGCCTTTGGCGTGGGCTTCGTGCTGGGCCCGGCCATCGGCGGGCTGCTGGCCGAATTCGGCACGCGCGCGCCCTTCGTCGCCGCCGCCTGCGTGGCCGGGGCCAACATGATCTTCGGCGCGCTGGTGATGCGCGAATCGCTGGCACCGGAACGCCGCCGCCCGTTCCAGCTGGCGCGCGCCAACCCGCTGGGGGCCTTCCGCCATATCGGCCGGCTGCCGGGGCTGGGGCGCTACCTGTCGGTCTATTTCCTGCATGAGTTTGCCTTTGCCGTCTATCCGGTGGTCTGGGCCTATTTCACCATCGCGCGGTTCGGCTGGACGCCGGGGCAGGTGGGGCTGTCGCTGGCCTTCTACGGCATCTCCTTCGCCGTGGTGCAGGGTGCGTTGATCAAGCCCGCCATCGCGCTGATGGGCCGGCAGACAGCCATGCTGTTCGGAACCGCCACCAGCGTCGGCTCTCTGTCGGTGCTGGTGGTGATCGAAAGCGGGCCGCTGGCGCTGGCGCTGATCCCGCTGTCTTCGCTGGGCGGGCTGGTGGTGCCGGCCCTGCGGGCGGAACTGTCGGACCGGGTGTCACAGGCGCAGCAGGGTGAACTGGCCGGCGCCATGGCCAGCCTGCGCGCGGTGGGCATGATGCTGGCGCCCTTCGTCTTCACCGCCTCTTTCGCCGCCTTTACGGCCGAGGGCGCGGCGATGTTCCTGCCCGGCGCGCCCTTCGCCATCTCGGCGGCGCTGAACCTGCTGGCGCTGGGGTTTCTGGTCTCTGCCCGGCCGGCGCCGGTGGTTCGGTGAAAGGCCGGTGGCAAAGGCGTGCCACCGATGCGCTGCGCCCTTGCAGCCCAGCCGGCGCCTGCCTAAGCTTTCAGCATGGCGACGCAGGCCGGGAGCGGGGATGGACAGCGCGTGACAGGCGCGCTTGCACTCTTGATCAACGCGGTTAAGCCTGCCTGCCAGACAGATCGACAGGGGCGCCGGTGCCAGAACCGCGCACCCGGCAACCAACAGGGAGACGACATGATGAAAACCCCCAACAGGACCGCCGCCACTGCCTCCGCCATGGCGTTGGCGCTGGGTGCGACCGGCGCCGCGCAGGCCGATGTGGTCAATGTGTTCAACTGGTCCGACTACATCACCGAAGAGGTGCTGGAACAGTTCACCGAGGAAACCGGCATCCGCGTCGTCTATGACGTCTATGACAGCAACGACACGCTGGAAGCACGTCTGCTGGCCGGG
>SKNG01000483.1 GCA_007120685.1 Paracoccaceae bacterium
CCTGGCTGTGAAGATGGATCAGCATGCCCCTGCCCCGTCCCGAATGTCCCTCAAGACCAGTCTTGCCATGAAGAGGGCAGATCGCCGAGGGGAAATGTGATCATCCGGGATCGAACAAGTAAGGAGTATTTCCATGGCCACCGTTCTTGCCCGCCGCGCCTCGTTTGCCGGCTATCTGCGCAACAGTGTCAATGCCCTGCGCGCGCGCTCGATGTCTCTTCGTGCCGGACACCGCCTCGCGCAGGCGCCATCGGAAGCGCCAACGCGGCGCCCTCGGGACATCGCCCTTACCCCTGCCAAAGCTATGGCCAGGCGCCGCCCCACGGTCTGGGATGCGCCGGGGCATTGGGTCGACAATAAGGGCGATTGGAGCGGATTGGCCAAAAGGTGACCACAGAGTGCGGATTTTGGCCGCAGGGTGCCGGTTTGGCTTGAAAACCGGCGGCTCCGCAACGATATTACCCTCAATCGCATCGTCCCCCGGCAGGGGCCGGCGGCGGTGCGGCCAGGGCTATCCAACGGAGGTTTACATGGCCAACTACCAGTCTGTGCGCACGGCGGGTGCCGGTGCGCTAGGCGCCCGGATCGACGCCGGACTGCGCGCCCACATGAACAAGGTCTACGGCACCATGTCCGTGGGCATGGTGATCACGGCGCTGGCCGCCTGGGCCATCGCCGGGCTTGCCACCAGCAGCACGCCGACCCAGGCGCAACTGCCCAATGGCACCTATCTGACCGACCTCGGTGTGCTGCTCTATGGCACGCCGCTGCGCTGGGTGCTGATGTTCGCGCCGCTGGCCTTCATCCTGTTCGGCTGGGGCGCGCTGATGCGCCGTGCCTCGGCGGCCGGGGTGCAAACGGGCTTCTTCATCTTCGCCACGGCGATCGGTGTTTCGCTCAGTTCGATCTTCCTGGTCTTCACCAGCTTCTCCATCGCACAGACCTTCGTGGTCACGGCCATCGCCTTCGCCAGCCTCAGCCTTTACGGCTACACCACGAAGCGCGACCTGTCGGGCATGGGCACCTTCCTGATCATGGGCGTCATTGGCGTGCTGGTGGCGATCGTCATCAACCTGTTCCTGCAGTCGCCGGCGATGATGTTCGCCATCTCGGTGATCGGCGTGCTGGTCTTTGCCGGGCTGACCGCGTTCCACACCCAGCACATCAAGAACGAGTACGTCGCGCATGCCGCGCAGGGCGATCAGGAGTGGCTGGACAAGGCCGCCATCGACGGCGCGCTGGCGCTCTACATCAGCTTCCTGAACATGTTCCAGTTCCTGCTGATGTTCCTCGGCTCGCAGGAATGAGCGACGCAAGGCCGCGCCGCGGCTGAAGCGCTACCGAGAAAAGCAAGGGCCGGTGCCACCAGCACCGGCCCTTTTTTGTTGGTCGCCTCGCAGACCGGCCGCGCATGAATGCCGGCTCGCAGCAAATCCCGCGAAAACCGGACAGACGTCAGTTCTGCAGGCTGGCCAGATAGGCGTAAAGGTCTTCCGCGCCTGAGCGCAGCTGAAAGTTCATCGACGAGCGCGCCGAACTGTTGCCGGTGAATTCACGCAGGAAAGCGGTGGGATCCTGCACATAGGCGATGAAATTCTCCCGCGTCCAGGTCAGCCCGTCCCTGCCGGCCGCCACCAGGTCGCTGCTGTAGCGGAAACCGTCAACGCTCGCTGCAGGCTGGCCGATTATGCCATACATGTTCGGCCCAACCCGGCCGCCACGCTGGATCATGTTGCCGTCATTGTCGGTGATCATGTGACAACTGCGGCACTGGCGCCAATCGCGTTCGCCGGCCGCCGGATCACCGGCCATGGCGGCGCTGCCGCCGATTCCCAGCGCAACCGCCGCGATGGTGCAAAGCAGATACTTGTGGGTCATGAAAAGGTCTACCTTGTTCTGGATTGTCTCGCAGACCACCCAGCGGGCTTGTCTGCAGCATGCCCCACTATGACCATGCTGCCCGAACGCTTGCAAGGGGCAAGTCCGACCCAGCAGCCGCGCAGGGCGGGTCGGAACGTCACGGCCTTGCAACGCCAGGATCGGCAGGCGTCTGCACTGCGCTCAGGGCTTCAGCCTGAAGCCGCTGCGGAACCACCACCAGGCAAGCCCCGCCAGCGCCAGCGTGGTGCCAGCGCTCACCACCAGACCCAGCACCGGGTCGCTGTCGGACACACCCAGATAGCCGTGCCGGGCCCCGTCGATCAGATAGAAGACCGGGTTCATATGGCTGATCGTCTGCATCCAGCCCGGCAATGCCTGCAGCGAGTAGAATGTGCCGGACAGGAAGGCCAGCGGCGTGACCACGAAATTGGTCACCGCCGCGATCTGGTCGAACTTGTTGCACAGGATGCCGGCCACCAGCCCGATCGCCCCCAGCATCGACGCCCCCACCAGGCAGATCAAGAGCAGCCACAGCGGGTTCGCCGGCACCAGCCCCAGCGTGGCCCACAGCCCCAGCGCGATCACCACCGCCACCACCAGCCCGCGCGCGGCGCCCCCGGCCAGAAAGCCCAGCACCAGTTCGCTCGGCGACAAGGGCGGCATCAGCGTGTCGACGATATTGCCCTGCACCTTGGAAATCACCAATGAGGAAGAGGTGTTGGCAAAGGCGTTCTGGATCACGGTCATCATCAGGATGCCCGGCGCCAGGAACAGCGTGAAATCCACCCCCATCACCGGCCCGCGCCCGGCGCCGATGGCCAGGCTGAAGACGGTCAGGAACAGCCCCGCCGTGATCAGCGGCGCGGCGACGGTCTGGGTCCAGACGGCCAGAAACCGCCGCGTTTCGCGCGCGGCCAGCGTCCACAATCCCAGCCAGTTCACCCGGCCGAACCGCCGCTCGCCCATGCCCCGTCCCATGCCCCGCCCCATGCCCTGTGCGGCAACCGCCGCCGCGCCTTGCCCCTGTGGCATCCTGCTTCTCCCGCTTCCATCGGCGCCCCGGCCATTGCCTTTGTCGGCGGGCGCCTGTATTTCACCCTGTCCCCTACCCAGAGCGGGGGACCAAGCGCAACCGCGAATGCCGCGCGCCCCGCGCGGCCCTGACCGACAGCCCGGAGCATGCCGATGTCCTGGACCGACGAACGTGTCGAACTCTTGAAGAAGATGTGGCTGGAGGGGCGATCGGCCTCGCAGATCGCCAAGGAACTCGGCTCCGTCACCCGCAATGCCGTGATCGGCAAGGTACACCGGCTGGGTCTCTCCAGCCGCAACAATGACAGCGCACCCTCGGAGAACGACACCCAAGCGGTTCCGGCCGAGCCCGCAGAGATCGACACCGTCGCCGATACCGAGGCGGACGCCGCGCCGCAGGCCGCCGCGCCCGCCCCCGAAACGGCCCCCGAGACCGCCGCCGCCGCGCCCCCCGAGGATGCGTCCGATACCGCGCCTGCAACGGGTCAGGTCGTGGCGCTTTCTGGCCGGCGCCCGGTCGTCCCGGCGGGCCAGCCGCTGCCGCCGCAGCCCTCGGCCAACGAGATCTCGCCCGAGGCGCTGGCCAATGTCCGCGAGGTCGAAAAGAGCGCCCGCAAGCTCAGCCTGATGGAACTGACCGAGCGCACCTGCAAATGGCCCATCGGCGACCCGGCGACCGAGGAGTTCTGGTTCTGCGGCCTGCCGGTGAAACCCGGCAAACCCTATTGCGAGGCGCATGTCTCGGTCGCCTTCCAGCCCATGCAGTCCCGCCGCGACCGCCGTCGCTGACCGCCGTCCCGCCATGCAGCCGGCGGCTCCGCCGCGCATCGCCGCGCGAAAACGCCCGCCCCCTCTTTGCTCTTCAAATATCCCGGGGGGAGTCGGCGCAGCCGACGGGGGGCAGCGCCCCCCAAGCGCCCTCATCGCCCACAGGCGCCGGTTTCCGTCCGGGTTTCAGCCTGGGCGTCAGTCCGCACCCTGCGCCTCGGCGCGGCTCTTGCCGGCCACGTCCATCGCCAGCGTCGCGGCCATCAGCCCGTCCAGATCGCCGTCCAGCACGCCCTGCGTGTCCGAGGTCTCGAATCCCGTGCGCAGATCCTTCACCATCTGATAGGGCTGCAGCACGTAAGACCGGATCTGGTTGCCCCAGCCGGCATCGCCCTTCGCCTCGTGTTGGGCCTCGATCGCCTCGGTCCGCTTGCGCAGCTCCAGCTCGTAAAGCCGCGACTTCAGCGCCTGCATGGCGATCGCCCGGTTCTGATGCTGCGACTTCTGGCTCGATGTCACCACAATGCCCGTCGGCAAATGCGTGATCCGCACCGCCGAATCGGTGGTGTTCACATGCTGCCCGCCCGCGCCCGAGGACCGATAGGTATCGATCCGGATCTCGCTGTCCGGCACCGTGATCTCGATATTGTCATCGACAACCGGATAGACCCAGACCGAGGAAAAGCTGGTATGCCGCCGCGCCGCGCTGTCATAGGGCGAGATGCGCACCAGCCGGTGCACGCCGGATTCCGATTTCAGCCAGCCATAGGCGTTATGGC
>SKNG01000249.1 GCA_007120685.1 Paracoccaceae bacterium
AGGCGTTGTCGGAGGTGAAGATCATGCGCGAGCCCCTTCAGATCTCGATGTCGATGATATGGTCTTCCCAGTCTTCCTGGTCGATCTCGTATTCCGGCAGCGTGGCGCCCCGCACCGAGACGCCGGCGCGATGCACGCTTTCCGGATCACCGGAAACCAGCGGGTGCCAGGCCGCCAGCCCGCGCCCCTCGTGCAGCCGGCGGTAGGCGCAGCTTTTGGGCATCCAGTAGGCGACCTCGGGCAGGGTGGCGGGGGTCAGCACCACGCATTCGGGCACCAGCGACTTGCGGATCGCATAATTGCCGCAGCGGCAGGTGGTGTCGTCGAAGAGCCGGCAGGCGATGCGGGTGAAGGCCACCTCGCCGGTGTCCTCGTCCTCCAGCTTGTTCAGGCAGCATTTGCCGCAGCCGTCGCACAGCGCCTCCCATTCGGCCTTGCTCATCCGCGCCAGCGGCACGGTTTCCCAGAAGCGGGGGCGCAAGGCGGGGGGCTGTCGCGCGTCCTCAGGCATCACGCAGGATCTCGCGGGCTTGCACGCTGTCGGCGTCCATCTGGGTGATCAGCGCCTCGACACTGGTGAAATTCACTTCCGGCCGCAGGAACTCGACCAGCGCGACAGAGATATGGGTGCCATAAAGATCACCCTTGAAATCAAGCACATGAACCTCGAAGTTGGGCTTGTTCACACCGAACATCGGGCGCACGCCCAGCGAGGCCACGCCGTCATGCACGCCCGAATGCGGGCCTTCCATAACCTCTACCTTCACCGCATAGACGCCGAAGCGCGGCAGGTGCAGCCCGTCCAGCGCCATGTTGGCTGTGGGATAGCCCAGATCCCGGCCGCGCTTTTCGCCATGGATCACGGCGCCGTCGATGCGGTGGCGGTGGCCCAGCATCACGGCGGCATCGCGCACGCGGCCCTCGGTCAGCGCGGCGCGGATGGCGGTAGAGGAGATGGCGCCGCCGGTGCCGGCGATCAGCGGCACGATGGTCACGTCAAAGCCCAGATCGGCGCCCATGGCGCGCAGGCTTTCGGCGGTGCCGGTACGGCCCTTGCCGAAACAGAAATCGGCGCCGACGACGACATGCGCCAGGCCCAGCTCCTGGGCCAGCACCGCGCGGGCGAAGTCTTCGGCGGGCAGGGGCGCGATCCGGGCGAAGGGCAGTTCATAAAGCCGCTCGATGCCCAGCCGGCGCAGGCGGTTCTGCCGCGCCTCGGCATTCATCAGGCGGAAGGCGGGGGCATCGGGAGCGAAATACGCGCGGGGGTGGGGCTCGAATGTGATGATGCCCAGGGGCAGGCCGGGGCGGCGGGCGTGGTCTATTACCGCCTGATGGCCGCGGTGTACGCCATCGAAATTACCGATGGCGGCCGATGCGCCACGGTGCGCCGGGTCGATGCCCTGCCAGTCGGTGATGATATCCATGCGGCCCGTCTGCCCCGCCGTCTGCTCCGCCCGTCAACGCCCGGATGGGGCGCGGGGGCCGGGGCGCGGTTGCGGCGCGCCGGGCGGTCTTGCGCCTCAGTCGAATTTTCGGCTGGGCGCCAGCACCATCGCCTCGCCCTTCAGGACGGTGGTATCGCCCACCGAACAGCGACAATCAAGGGTCACGCGGCGTTTGCGGTGGTCGATCTCGCGCACCGTGACCTCGGCCAGGACGGTGTCGCCGGGGCGCACGGGGGCCAGGAATTTCAGCGACTGGCCCATGTAGATGGTGCCATGGCCGGGCAGCTGCTCGCCGATCACGGCCGAAATCAGCCCGGCGGTCAGCATGCCATGGGCGATGCGCCCCTCGAAGATGGTGTCCTGGGCGTAATCCTCGTCCAGATGCACCGGGTTGTGGTCGGTCGATACCTCGGCAAAGAGTTCGATGTCACGGTCGGTGATCTGCTTGCGCAGATAACGCATCATGCCGATCTCCAGATCCTCGATGCAGATCGTGCCGCGGGGCAGATTGTCGTTCGGGCGGGCATCGAGCATTGGCGTGGCTCCGTCTTGATGGCCGGCACCCCTGAACGGGGGCGCCTTGGTTGCTGACGTGTCGGGTTTATCTTGCTGCGTCATCGGGGACTGGCTTGTTGCGCCGCAGCATAGTGGGGGCAGCAGCGGGATGCAAGCGGCAAGGCAATTTATTTGCGCCTGTGGTCAAATTGCCGCAACAATATTGCTTTCCTGATTTTCGTCTGGCGGGTCCTGTGGGGCGCGCGGGTCACGTCGCCTGACCCGCTGCCCGGGCCGCCGGGCGGGTGCCTTGCCTGGCCCGGCGAAGGGGACGGTCAGGCGGCATCATCGGCCAGGGCGATGGTGCCGTCGTCCAGCAGTGTCCTGATCGCCGCCACCACGGTATTCTGCGCGGCCTCGGCATTTTTCGCCTTGACCGGTCCCATCCCCTCGACCTCGTCACGCAGGGCGCCGGCCAGGCGTTGCGACATGTTGGCCAGCAGGAACTCTGCCGCTGCGCCCTCGGGGCTGTCCGGGGCCGACAGCGCGGCGGCCAGCGCGGTGATCAGTTCATCCTGCGCCACCTCGCGCAGGATCCGGGGCACATCGCGCGGATTGATGCGTTCGGGGATATGCGCGAAGGTGAAGATGTTGCGCCGAACGTCCTGGGCGAACCCGGCGTCATCCCCTTCCAGATCGCGCAGAAGCGAATCGCGTTGGTCCGAGGGCACGGCGTTCAGGATGGCGCCGAAGCGTTCGCCGGGCGAGGCGGCAAAGGCCGGGCGTGGGCGTTCGTCCAACTGGCGGGCGAGCGAGGCGCCGATGCGGGCCACCACACGCGGGGCGATGCTTTCGGTCAGCGGCATCGCGCAGGCGATCCGGCGCGCGCGGTCACCGGGCATCTGGCCGAGCAGGCCGGCGGCCTTGGCGGTATTGAGCTTCGACAGCACCACCGCCGACACCTCGGCGCCTTCCTGGGCCAGAAGCGGCAGCAGGTCTTCGTCCTGGGCCTGGGCGATGCCATCCCAGGGGCTGCCCGCGCCGCGTGCACGCGCCGTGCGGCGCAGCCGTTCCGCCGCAGCCGGGCTGAGCCTGTCGCCCAGCCGGTCCAGCGCCGCCTCGATTCCGCCGGAAAAGCTGAGCCCCACCTGTTCCAGCGTCTCCACAAACTCGCGCACCACGCTGTGCAGGGTTTCGCGGTCCACCAGGCGCAGCGCGGCGATTTGTTCGGTCAGGCTGGTCTGCATCTCTTCGGGCAGGGCGGAGAGCGGCAGCTCGGCGCCTTCCTCCAGCAGCAGCCGCACCAGGATCGCGGCCTTCTGGCGTCCGGTCAGGGCCGGGATGCGGCGGCCGCCGGGCCCGGTGGACAGCCCGCCCGGTGACGAATCGCTTCCCTGATGCGTCATTGCGGCCATGCGGTGCCCGCTACCGGGGGCGACCGCTGCGGCCTGTGCGGACCGGGCCAGGGCCGGTGGCGCGGCGGGCGCGGGCAGGGGGCCGGGCAGCAGGGCGCTGTCACCGGGCGAGGCGGCAAGGGCGGTGGGCGAATTTTGCGGCATGTCGGCATCCGTCTGGCGGGATGCGACGAGCCTCGCAGACAGGGGTTAAGCGAAAGCGAACGGCTGACCGAAAGCGGGGGCGATTCGCCGCGCGGAAAGAGCGTGCATTTGATCGAGGTCAAGGCGGGCGCGCGCCGGCCTGGTGCAGGATGGCATCCGAAGGCCCAGGCGCGGCTTCCGCCTGATCTTCATCTCCCGTTTTCGGTCGCGTCTCGGCGGTCGGAACAACTTCAGGCCGCAGGCTTGCCTGCGGCCTTTCTTTGTGGCGCTTTGCGGCAGAAGAACCGGCGAAGGGTCGGTTCTCAGGCCGAAACCCGGCCCGGTGCGGCCTCGGTTTCCGTGCTCTCCTCGGCCTCGATCTCGGCGGCGCGTTTCTCGACAAGCTCGACGATATGGTCGATCATCTGGGCATTCGACATCTTGTGGCTCTGCTTACCCGCCACATAGACCATGCCGGAACCGGCGCCGCCGCCGGTAAAGCCGATATCGGTCAGCAGCGCCTCGCCCGGCCCGTTGACCACGCAGCCGATGATCGACAGGCTCATCGGGGTCTTGATATGGCCCAGGCGTTCTTCCAGCGTCTCCACCGTCTTGATGACGTCGAAGCCCTGCCGCGCGCAGGAGGGGCAGGAGATGATCTGCACGCCGCGGGTGCGCAGGCCCAGCGATTTCAGGATCTCGTAGCCGACCTTGACCTCCTGCACCGGATCGGCGGAAAGCGACACGCGGATGGTGTCGCCGATGCCCATCCACAAGAGGTTGCCAAGCCCCACGGCCGATTTCACCGTGCCGGTGGTCAGCCCGCCGGCCTCGGTAATGCCAAGGTGGATGGGGGCGTCGGTGGCCTCGGCCAGCATCTGATAGGCGGCCGCGGCCATGAACACGTCGGATGCCTTGCAGGAGATCTTGAATTCGTGAAAATCGTTGTCCTGCAAAAGCTTGATATGGTCCAGCCCGCTCTCGACCATGGCATCGGGGCAGGGCTCGCCATATTTGTCCAGCAGATGTTTCTCCAGGCTGCCCGCGTTGACGCCAATGCGGATGGAACAGCCATGGTCGCGCGCGGCCTTGATCACCTCGCGCACGCGCGACGCCTCGCCGATGTTGCCGGGGTTGATGCGCAGGCAGGCCGCACCGGCCTCGGCGGCCTCGATGGCGCGTTTGTAGTGGAAATGGATGTCGGCGACGATGGGCACCGGGCTTTCGCGCGTGATCTCGCGCAGGGCGCGGGTGCTGGGCTGATCGGGGGTAGAGACGCGGACAATATCGGCGCCGGCCTCGGCGGCGGCCTCGATCTGGGCAAGAGTGGCGGGGATGTCGGTGGTATCGGTGTTGGTCATGGTCTGCACCGTGATCGGCGCCCCGCCGCCCACGGGCACCTGGCCGACCATGATCTGGCGTGACTGCCGCCGGTCGATGTTGCGCCAGGGGCGGATGGGGTTGTGTGACATGGGGCGCGGTCCCGCTGCAGTGGCGTTTCGGTCCAGACAGAGATAACCCCGCCGGGGCCGGGAGGCAATGTCGCGCCGGGTGCGGGGGCGCTGCCCCCCATCGCCTGCGGCCTGGGCGTCGCCCGTTCCTTCCCTGAAATCGGTCCGCAGGACCGATTTCAGGGCGCTCGGAACCCCCGGGGATATTTCAGGAGCAAAGAGGGAGCAGGCGAGAAAGGCCGGTCAGTCTGCGGTGTCGGCAAGGCGGGCGACATGCACCGCCAGATCCTGATCGCGCGTGAGATCGGCCTGGGCGAGGCCTTCGCGCAGCGCATCGACCGAAAGCGCCATGTTGCGGACCACCTGTGCGCCGGGCGCGGCGGGGCCGTAGGGCTGGCCGTCGATCAGGAAATAGACCGAGCCGGAGTTGCCGGCGTGCAGGGTGGGGGGCAGTTCGGTCTGCGGGATGGTGTAGGTTTCGCCGGCATCGAGGATGCGTTCGAAGATCACCGAGTTGTCGGCACCGCGCACGCGCACCCAGGAAGGCCGCACAGCCAGAAGCTCGACCGTCGGCGGGCCTGCATTCACCACCTGGGGAGCGGGCAGGGCGTCATCCTCGGCCTGGGCGGCAAGAGCCTCGGAGACCGCAGCATCGGCCGATATCGCGGCGGGTTCGCCTTCATCGCGCGGGCTGATCGCCGCGATGGGCCCGTCACGCGGCACCATGACCGGCGTATCCAGCGCCTGCGGGCGGGCGACGCGCACACGGCCTTCCACCGCCGGGGTGTCGGTGGTCGTCCCGGCCTCGGCCCGGGTGCGGGGGGCGCGCATCGGGTCGTCTTCTCCGCCCAACACGCCCGAGCCCGCTCCCGGCACAGCGAGCGGATCGATGTCGGACAGCACCGTGGGGGCGAAATCGGCCGGGGCGACCTGCACGCGCTGGACTTCGTTCAACACCATCCACCCGGCAAAGCCCAGCCCGCCGATCAGCGCCGCAAGCACGCTGATCGAG
Organism: Paracoccaceae bacterium; assembly: GCA_007120685.1. Taxonomy (GTDB): domain Bacteria; phylum Pseudomonadota; class Alphaproteobacteria; order Rhodobacterales; family Rhodobacteraceae; genus Pararhodobacter. The sequence goes on from SKNG01000249.1 coordinate 5,945, forward strand.
CCCAGCGCGCCGCGCTCGATACGGCGCCAGAAGGGTTCCGGGTCCGGCAGCAGGCCCACGCCCTTCAGCGGCGCATTGCCGCCGGTGGCGGAAGGCTGGCGCCGCGGTGCAGCGGCGGGGCCGGCGGGTGTCGGCGTGCTGTCGCGGCCGAATCCGGCCATGCCGTGGCTAATGGCGAAGCCATGTTCCTGACAAAACCGCTCGTAGACCCATTCGGGGTCCATGCCCAAGTATCGAGCGTAGGAGCGCACGAAACCGGCGACGAAGCTGGGGGTCTCGAAGACATCCAGATCGCCGTTCTCGATCGCCGCGATATAGGTTGCCCTGATGTGCAACTCGCGCTGCACGTCCAGCAGCGACTTGCTCAGCGTTGCCCGTTCGCCGCGCAACAGATCGCCCAGACGCAGCTCGTAATCATCGAAGCCGCGTGGCCGTTCCTGTTCCTGTTGTGCCGGAGGCTGTTCCTTCCGCCAGATCATCCGCCCTGTCCTCTTACCGCCTGCCCTTCGGGTCTGGGTGAAACCGGGCCTGTCTTGCGCAGGTTGCCGCCGGTATCCCCTACCTCTTGTCTGTTTTCTAACAGATCACAACAAGAAATTGAAGGGAGAAGTCATCCACAGGCGATCAGGCGCTCAATTCGCTGCGGTTGAGGGCGCAATGCGACCAGAGCGCATCCATCGCCCTCACCACCTTGTCGATCTGGCGCGGGTCATGCACGGGCGAGGGGGTGAAGCGCAGCCTTTCGGTGCCGCGCGGGACGGTAGGAAAGTTGATCGGCTGCACATAGACGCCGTGATCTTCGAGCAGCATGTCCGAGATCATCTTGCAATGCACCGGGTCGCCGACATGGACCGGCACGATATGGCTGCCGTGGTCGATGATCGGCAGGCCCAGACCCTTCAGCCGCGTCTTCAGGATGCGCGCATGCAGTTGCTGTGCGTCGCGCAGGTGCTGGCCCTCGGCCGTCTTCAGGAAGGCGATGGAGGCCGCGCAGCCCGCTGCCACCGCCGGTGGCAGCGAGGTGGTGAAGATGAACCCGGGCGCGTAGCTGCGCACCGCATCGACCATCTTCGCGCTTGCAGCAATGTAGCCGCCCATCACGCCATAGGCCTTGGCCATGGTGCCGTTGATGATGTCGATCCGGTGCATCAGCCCGTCACGTTCGGCCACCCCGGCGCCGCGGGGGCCGTACATGCCCACCGCATGCACCTCGTCGATATAGGTCAGCGCGCCGAATTCATCGGCCAGGTCGCAGATGTCGGCGATGGGGCCGAAATCGCCATCCATCGAATAGATCGATTCGAAGGCGATCAGCTTCGGCGCCGCCGGGTCGTCGGCTGCCAGCAATTCCCGCAGATGCGCCACGTCGTTGTGGCGGAAGATACGCTTGGCCCCGCCGTTGCGGCGCACGCCCTCGATCATCGAGGCATGGTTCAGCGCGTCGGAATAGATGATCAGGCCGGGAAACAGCTTCGGCAGGGTGGAAAGCGTGGCGTCGTTGGCGATATAGGCTGAGGTAAAGATCAGCGCGGCTTCCTTGCCATGCAGGTCGGCCAATTCGGCCTCCAGCCGCTTGTGCCAGACGGTGGTGCCGGAAATGTTGCGCGTGCCGCCGGAACCGGCGCCGGTGGCATCCAGCGCCTTGTGCATCGCGTCCAGCACCGCCGGGTGCTGGCCCATGCCCAGGTAGTCGTTGCCGCACCAGACCGTGATATCCTGCTCGCTGCCATCGGGCCGGCGCCAGACCGCGTGCGGGAAATGGCCCTTGCGCCGCTCGATGTCGATGAAGGTGCGGTAGCGGCCTTCGTCATGCAGGCGTTGCAGGGCGGTGTCGAGAGCGGTTTCGTATTGCAAGACGTCGTCTCCCTGGCGTCACGCTGGGGTGGGGCAGTTGGTGGCCGTACTGACCGGATCGTTACACTGACTGATGCTATGACGATTTGACCTGAATCAAGTTCATCAATTGTCGCACCGATCAGCCCGTCTCTCTACCGCGCCATCCCGGCCCGCCGCAACCAGGTCAGTCGGCAATCACCACGCGGCAGTCCTCGGCGCCGCCTTCGGCACAGGCGGCAAGGGCCACGTCGCCGGCATTCGCGCCCGCGCCGGTGCCCCAGGCGGCGGTGGCATCGGATATGGCAAAGGCGCGCGGGGCTGGGGCGCTGGCGAAATCGCCCTCAAAGGCCTCGGTGGCATCGGCGCTCAGATGCAGGGCGCGGGCTTCCCAGCCGGCGGGCCGCACTTCCAGCGCCAGGGTGCAGGCCCGGCCGCCCTCGCGCCGCGCGTTGCATTGGGCCAGTGCGGCAGCGTGGGCGGTCTCGCGCGAGTGGTAGTTGGCGGCCATCACCGTGGGCTCGGCCAGGATGCCCTGATCGGGGGCGAAGGCGAGGGCGGCGAAGAAGGGTTGCTGCTGGGCGACGGCGAGTATGACCTGGCGTTCCTCCTCGTTCAGCCCTTCCAGCGTGTAGCGGGCGACCTCGACCCGGCCCGGCGGGAAAAGCAGGGCCTCGGCCTCGGCCACGCCCAGCGTCTGGGCCAGGGCCGGTGGGGCGGGGGCCAGCGCCAGTGGCGCGGCAAGAGCGGCAAGCGCAATGGCAATGATGCGGTGCATGGGGGGCTCCCTTGGCGTCGTTTCCCCGGGACCATATCGCCTTTGGCGCCCGGATGGCCAGAGGCGGCATGACCAGCGCCCGCGCGCCGCCGCGGTGCCGGTGTCCCCGGCTGGACAGCCCGTGGTGCGCTGCCTACTGTGCGCACGCAAGCGAAAGGAAGCCACCATGTCGCCCAGTTCTGACCAGACCACCGCCTCGCCCGCCGCCGCGCCCGGGGCCGAGCGTGCCGCGCCGGTGCTGGCGCATGTCGATGCGACGCTGGACGCGGCGCTGGAGCGGCTGATGGCACTGCTGCGCCTGCCGTCGATCTCCACCGATCCCGCCTATGCCGCCGAATGCGACCGCGCCGCGGACTGGCTGCGCGACGATCTGACGGGCATGGGCTTTGACGCCGCCAAACACCCCACACCTGGGCATCCGATGGTGCTGGCCCATGGTCCGGATGCGCCGGAAAGCGGTGCGCCGCATGTGCTGTTCTACGGTCATTACGACGTGCAGCCCGTTGATCCGCTTGATCTCTGGTCGCGCGATCCGTTCGATCCGGCGCTGGAAAACACCCCCACCGGCCGGGTGATCCGCGCCCGCGGGGCCGCCGATGACAAGGGCCAGCTGATGACATTCGTCGAGGCCTGCCGGGCCTGGATCGCCGTGCATGGGGCGCTTCCGGTCAAGGTGTCGCTGTTCTTCGAGGGCGAGGAGGAATCGGGCTCGCCCTCGCTGGTGCCCTGGATGCGCGAGAATGCCGAGAAGCTGCGCGCCGATCTGGCGCTGATCTGCGACACCGGCATGTTCGACCGCCAGACGCCCGGCATCACCACCATGCTGCGCGGGCTGGTCGGGCAGGAGGTAACGATCACCGGCCCTTCGAAAGACCTTCATTCGGGCATGTTCGGCGGTGCGGCGATGAACCCCGCACGGGTGCTGGCGCGGATCCTCGCCGATCTGCATGACGATCGGGGGCGGGTGACGCTGGACGGGTTCTATGACGGCGTGCCCGAACTGCCCGATGAAATCCGCGCGCAATGGCAGGCGCTGGGCTTTGATCACAGGCAGTTCCTGGGCGAGGTCGGTCTGGCCCTTCCGGCGGGCGAGGTCGGGCGCTCGGCGCTGGAGATGATCTGGTCGCGGCCCACCTGCGAGATCAACGGCATGATCTCGGGCTATACGGGGGCGGGGTTCAAGACCGTGCTGCCCTCGAAAGCCTCGGCCAAGGTCAGCTTCCGTCTGGTCGGCCAGCAGGACCCCGCGCGGGTGGCGGCGGCCTTTCAGGCGCATGTGCGCGCCCGGCTGCCGGATGACTGCAAGGTGGAATTCACCGACCATTCCTCCGGCCCGGCCAGCGTGATGGCTACCGACAACCCGGCCTTCGAAGCCGCGCGCGCGGCGCTCTCGGATGAATGGCCCCGGCCCGCTGCCTTCATCGGCTCGGGCGGCTCGATCCCCATCGCGGGGTATTTCAACACCATCCTGGGCATGGATTCGATGCTCATCGGCTTCGGGCGCGATGACGACCAGATCCATTCGCCGAACGAGAAATACGACCTGGAGAGCTTTCACAAGGGCATCCGCTCCTGGGTACGCATCCTCGCGGCACTGGGCGCGCGCTAGGGAACGGCCCGCGCAGCCGAGAACGACGCCAAAAGCCTTTCAAAGGCTTTTGCAACGCGCTTTCTTCAAGCGCGTTTTTCCCCGCCATTCGAAGTCGGGCAGGGGCTGGACCGGCGCGCGGTCGGTGACTACCTGACAGGCCGGACAACCCGCAATTTCCATGCCGCCCGCCGCAAAGCCCCCTGTTGCCTCGTCGCCCCTGCCGCGTATCGGCCAGTCGCCCGCCGATCCGCGTTTCGTGCAGAACCCCTATCCCTTCTACGACCGGATGAGGGCGCTGGGGCCGCTGGTGATCTGGCAGGAATACGGCCTGCCCTGCGCCACCGGCTACACCGCCCTCAACGCGCTGCTGAAGGACCGCCGCCTGGGGCGCGAGGTGCCGCTCGACCAGCGCTGCCCGGTGCCGGGGCACATGGCCGCCTTCGCCGCGCTGCAGGCCAATTCGATGCTGGAACTGGAACCCCCCCGCCAGCGTCGCCTGCGCGCGCTGGTGCAGGCTGCGATGACGCCGCCGATGATCGCTACGCAGGAGCCGGTGATCGAGACGCTGGCCGGCGCGCTGGTCGATGCCTTTCCCGCCACCGGTGACATCGACCTCGTCGCCGCCTATACCCAGGCGCTGCCGGCGCGGGTGATCCTGCATGTCATGGGCTTGCCGGAAGTGCCGCTGTCGGACCTGCAGCGCTGGTCGGCCGATATGGTCGGCGTCTATCAGGCCGGCAGCAACCGCGCCGCGGAAGACGCCGCCAATGCCGCCGCAAGCGAGTTCGCAGCCTATATCTCGGATGCCATTGCCGCCCGTCGCCGCCACCCCGGCCACGGGTTGCTGGATACGCTGATCGCCGCCTCCGACGCGGGCGAGGGGCTGGCCCCGGCGGAACTCGTGGCCAATGCCGTGCTGGTGCTCAACGCCGCGCGCGAGGCGACGGTGCATGCGCTGGGCAATGCCGTGGCCGCCATCCTGACCCATGGCGGGCCGGAGGAGCGCCGCGCCTGGCTGGCGCCCGGGCAGATCGGGGAAACGGTCGAGGAATGCCTGCGCTTCGACCCGCCGCTGCACCTGTTCCGGCGCCATGTCTATGAACCGGTCGAGGTGATGGGCCATCGCCTGGCGCCTGGCAGCGAGGTGATCTGCCTGCTGGGCGCGGCCGGGCGCGACCCGGCACGGGTGGAAGACCCGCATCGCTTCGACCCGTTCCGCCCTGCCAAGCCGCATCTGGCGTTCTCGGCCGGGGTGCATTTCTGCCTCGGTGCGGCGCTGGCGCGGCTGGAACTGAATGTGGCGCTGCGCACGCTCTTTGCGCGCTGCCCCGGTCTGCATCTGGCGGCGCCGCCGGTCTTTGCCGACAGCTATCACTTTCGCGGCCCGGTGGCGCTGCGGGTGCGGCCTGGCGCTTAGGACCTAGCGGCCCTGCGCAGGCGCGGGCTGGCGGGGGCGGAACCTGAGTATTTGTGGCAAGATGAAGGGGGCTTGTGCTGCCTTCAGCGGCGGTGTTGACTGCCCGGACAACCGGGAGGGACCATGAAAGCTGCCGTCTGCCGCGCCTTTGGCGAACCGTTGAGCATCGAGGAGGTGGTGCTGCGCGCCCCGCGCCCCGGCGAGGTGCGTGTCGCGCTCGATGCCTGCGCGATCTGCCATTCCGATATCCTTTATGCCGAGGGCGCCTGGGGTGGCCCGCTTCCCGCCGTCTACGGGCATGAGGCCGCGGGGCGAATCATGGCGCTGGGCGAGGGGGTGAGCGGGCATGCGCCGGGCGACCGGGTGATCGTCACGCTGCTGCGCGCCTGCGGGCGTTGCCGGTCCTGCCTGACCGGGCGGCCCTATCAGTGCGAAGCGAAGTATGACCGCGTCGGCGAGAGCCCGCTGTCGCTGCCCGATGGCACGGCGCTGGAGCATGGTCTCTCTACCGGTGGTTTTGCCGAGGAGGCGGTGGTGCATGTCAGCCAGGTGGCGCCGATCCCGGAGGGCATCGGCGCCGAGGCGGCGGCGCTGTTGGCCTGCGGGGTGATCACCGGCACCGGTGCCGTGCTCAACAGCGCCAGGCTGCAACCCGGCGAGAGTGCGGTGGTGATCGGCGCGGGCGGGGTGGGGCTGAACGCGATCCAGGCCTGCCGCATCGCCGGGGCCAGTCGGATCATCGCCATCGACCTCTCGGACGAGAAGCTTGCCGATGCGCTTGCCTTCGGCGCCACCGACACGCTGCGCGCCGATACGCCGAAGCTGCGCCGCGCGGTGATGGCGTTGAACGAAGGGCGCGGGGTGGATCATGTCTTCGTCGCCGTGGGGGCGATCACGGCCTATGCAGAGGCGCCGAAACTGGCCGCCGCCGGGGGCAGTGTGGTGATGGTGGGCATGCCGCCTTCCGGCGCGACCATGGCGCTGGAGCCGGTGGTGATGGCGGCCTCCGGTCAGCGGTTCATCGGGTCGAACATGGGCTCGACCGTGCTGGCGCGGGACATCCCGGCGCTGGCGGCATGGTACGGGCAGGGGCGGCTGAAGCTGGATGAGCTGGTTTCCAACCGCTACCCGCTGGACGGGATCAACGAGGCGATTGCCGAGGCGAAATCGGGCCGCGTGCGGCGCAATGTGATCGTGATGGGTGCATAGGCGTGGCCCGTGTCGGCTCAGTCGTCGAAAGCGCCATCCCAGCCGTAGCCGGAAAAGACCGTTTCTTGCCCGCCAGCGGACAGGTAAAGCGCGCGGGCGGGGGCGTTGTCCATCTCGGTGCCGAGCCAGATGCCCTTGCAGCCCTCGGCCCGCGCGCGCTCGATCATCGCCATCAGCACTGCCCGGCCCATCTCGCGGCGCTGGAAGGCCTCGCGCGTGCCCAACTCGTTGACAAACAGCGCCGGCGGCTTGTCGGGATGCAACAGTACCGTGGCCGAGGCGAAGGCCACGGCCTGCCCGGCAAGCGTGGCGATCACCAGCCGGTTCAGCGGGCTTTCCAGAAAGGCGCGCGCCTGATCGGGGGCGATGGTATGGTCGAAAAGCCCGGGCGCGACCGCCAACAGCATCGGCAGGTCGCCGGGGCCCAGGTGGTGCAGGACAGGCGTGGCGGCATCATGGTCGGACATGGGGAAGCGATAGCATGAAACTGGCCGATCTGGAGGTTTTCGTCATCGGCACCCCGCCGCCGGGCTGGGGCGGGCGCTACTGGATCGTGGTCAGACTGACCACCGCCTGCGGGATCACCGGCTATGGCGAGGTCTATGCGGCCTCGGTCGGACCGCAAGCCATGCACGCGGTCATCGCCGATGTGTTCGAGCGCCACATGGCGGGCGAGAACCCCGAGAATGTGGAGCGCATGTTCCGCCGTGCCTATTCCGCGGGCTTCACCCAACGGCCTGATCTGACCGTGATGGGCGCCTTTTCCGGGCTGGAGACGGCCTGCTGGGACATTCTGGGCAAGGCGCGCGAGCGGCCGGTCTGGGCGCTGCTGGGCGGGATGATGAACGAGCGCATCCGCGCCTATACCTATCTCTACCCTCTGCCGGGCCAGGACGCCAAAGCCTTCTGGACCGACCCAGAGGCACAGGCGGCATCCGCGCTCGATGCCGTGGCGCGCGGCTTTACGGCCATCAAGCTGGACCCGGCAGGCCCCTATACCTTCCGCGGCGGCCATCAGCCGGCGCTGTGGGACATCGACCTGTCGGTGCGCATGCTGGCGGCGATCAGAAACGCGGTGGGCAACCGCGCCGATATCCTGTTCGGCACACATGGCCAGTTCACCCCCGGCGGCGCCATCCGGCTGGGTGCGGCGATCGAACCCTACCATCCGCTGTGGTACGAAGAACCCGTCCCGCCCGACAACCTGCTGGATTTCGCTCAGGTCTCCCGGGCGGTGCGCGTGCCCCTCGCCACCGGCGAGCGGATGACCACCAAGGCCGAATTCGGCACGCTGCTGCGCACCGGCGGCGCGTCCATCCTGCAACCGGCGACGGGCCGGTCCGGCGGGCTTTGGGAGACCAAGAAGATCGCCGCGCTGGCCGAGGCCTTCGGCGCCCAGATCGCCCCGCATCTATACGCCGGGCCGGTGGAATGGGCCGGCAACATCCATCTGGCCGCCACCCTGCCCAACCTGCTGATGGTGGAGAGCATCCAGGAAGGCGGCGAATTCCACCTGCCGCTGATCGGTCACACCATCCGGGTGGAGGACGGGTTCATCCGCCCGCCAGAGGCACCGGGCCTGGGGATCGCCTTTGACGAAGACCTGGCCCGCGCGCACCCCTATGACGGCACCGCGCTGCATCTGGAAATGCAGGAAGCCCCCTGCGACTACGCGCAGGGCAATGCCTTTGCCGGTGGGGCGGCGCGGGATTGACGCGCCGGTCCGCGCCCTTGCTGCATCGCCGCATCATCGCGCCGCAGTGCCGCGCAGAAAAGTCAAGCACAGAAACGGGCTTGCATTCCGGCGCGCGTCGCGTTTGGATGATGCCATGTCGCAAATGACTGAACGATTGACCCGTTTTACGCGCGCTAATGAGCGTCACAAAAGGGCGGGCGGGCTGCGCCCGCGCCAAAAGCGATAAAAATGAAATCCTGACAGGGAGACCACTATGAAAGACCTCACCCCAGAGTCGAAACCGATCCATCCGGCGGCGCGCATGTATGCGCGCGAATGCCAGGAGGGCAAGCTGAGCCGGCGCGAATTCATGACCCGCGCCACCGCGCTTGGCGTTGCCGCCACCGCCGCCTATGGCCTGATCGGCGCCACGGCCCCCGGCGCTGCGCGCGCCGACACGCCGCAGATGGGCGGCAGCCTGCGCATGCAGATGGACATCAAGGCCCAGCGCGACCCGCGCACCTGGGACTGGTCGGAACTGGCCAATGTCTGCCGTGGCTGGCTGGAGTACCTGGTGCATTACGAGCGTGACGGCTCGGTCGTGCCGGTGCTGCTGGAAAGCTGGGAGGCCAGCGACGATGCCACCGAATACACCCTGCGCGTGCGCCCGGGCGTGA